>JAIRMO010000234.1 GCA_031258625.1 Spirochaetaceae bacterium
ACCCCCAGTACTATAAATTTCCTCTCGAACCAACCATACCCCGTCCGCTCTGCGGCGGGGTTGGTTGATTGGGGAAAGGTTAACCGCATCGGACCGCGGAGGCTCGTTTCAACCTTTGCCTGTTCCACAGCCGCGGATCACGTCTCGTATACGAGCCGGGCTATGGGCATACGCCGGCCCATGCCGAAGGCCCGGGGGGACACCTTGAGGACCGGCGGGGCCTGGCGGCGTTTGAATTCCGCCCGGGCCACGGTCCTGATGATCCGTCCGGTGAGTTCGCTGTCCCAGCCTTGTTTGGCGATTTCGGCGCCCTCCAGGTTGTCGAAAAGGTAGAGCCGGAGGATCGCGTCTAGTTCCTCGTAGGGGGGGAGGCTGTCCTCGTCCTTCTGGTTGGGCCGGAGTTCCGCCGAAGGGGGCTTGGCGATAATGGCTTCGGGGATGACCGCCTTGCCCCCGGCCCGGGCGTTGATCCGCCGGCAGAGGGCAAAGACCTCGGTTTTAAAGAGATCCCCGATGGGGGCCAGGGCGCCGGCCATGTCCCCGTAGAGGGTACAGTACCCCATGGCAAGCTCGCTCTTGTTCCCCGTGGCAAGGAGCATGGACTCGAATTTGTTGGAATAGGCCATGAGCAGGGTCCCCCGGATCCGGGCCTGGAGATTTTCTTCCGCCAGGTCAAAGGGCCGGTTCTCAAAAACCCCTTCCAGGCTGGACAAAAAACTCGTAAAGACCGGTTCTATGGGCAGGGTGTGGAGGCATATCCCCAGATTGTCCGCCAGATCCGTTGCGTCGTCCCGGGAACCCGGGGAGGAAAACCGGGAGGGCATACTGAAACACACCACCCGATCCTTCCCCACGGCCTTTACCGCGAGGTAGGCCACCAGTGCCGAATCGATCCCCCCGGAAAGCCCCAGGTGGGTCCGGGAAAACCCGCATTTGTTCATATAATCCCGGATGCCTAAAACCAGGGCGTCTTCCAGGATATCCAGTTCCTCCCCGGAGAGGCCGCCAACGGGAGGCCCGCCCGCCCCACCGGGGGCTTCTCCGGGTTTTTCCGGAGCTTTTCCCCTTGACGCCGGAACCGGACCGGCTGAGTCCCAGGTAACCAGTTCCTCCTCAAAAGCCCGGGCGCTTGCCCGCAGGGAACACCCATCCCCGGAACCGGCGGGCTCCGGGGCCACGATAAAGGACCGGCCGTCAAAGATGATGGAATCGTTGGAGCCCACGGCGTTAATGTATATCAGGGGGATGTTCCCCCGGCGGCTTATCCGTTCCGCCAGGGCCCGGCGGATTTTGAGCTTCCCCGCCACATAGGGGGACGCCGAGGGTACACAGAGGAGGCTTATCCCCTGATCCAGGAGCTGCCGTACCGGGTCCCGCATATAGGCGGTTCCGGGGGTTTCGGTCTCCCGCCACACATCCTCGCAGATCGCCACCCCGATCCGTTCCCCCTTCAGCTCGAAAACCGACCATTTCCGGGCGCTTTCAAAGTTCCGGGCCTCGTCAAATACGTCGTAGGTGGGGAGCAGGGTTTTGACCTGTTCAAAAACCAGGCGCTCCCCCAGGATGATGCCGTACATGTTCACCAG
Organism: Spirochaetaceae bacterium; assembly: GCA_031258625.1. Classification (GTDB taxonomy): domain Bacteria; phylum Spirochaetota; class Spirochaetia; order Treponematales; family Breznakiellaceae; genus JAIRMO01. The sequence continues at coordinate 1,587 of JAIRMO010000234.1, forward strand.
GGCCTTCCCCACGGAATCGGGGTTCCGGCCCACATATCCCACCCCCACCGCAAGGCCCCGGGGCAGTTCCCGCTGGAGGATCCGCAGGGTCCTGATGTTCATCTCCACAAAACAATCCTGATCCAGGAGATCCATGGGAGGATAACCGGAGATCGCCAGTTCGGGGAAAAGGACCAGATCCGCCCCCGCCCCTTCCGCCTGCCGGGAAAAGGCCAGGATCTTTTCCCGGTTCCCGGAAAAGTCCCCGATGGTGGAATTAATCTGAGCTATGGAAATACGCATATCACGATCAGCCTATCACAATAGGGGGATAAACAGGAAGCCCGGATCCCGGGGGGTAGAAAAGCAGGAAACAGGGTCTGACCCCGTTATATTTATCGTGTGAGGTCTGACCCCGTAGTACCCCGCATATAGCACACCATATCTAGTACCGGGGGTCAGACCTCATGCCCCGTACACAGTGTTTTGTTGTTCAAACAGCTTAAACCCAACCAGCCCCTTGACCCCTACTCAATAATAACTTATCCGGTAACTCCCCGTTACGGTGAACCCTATCCGGCGGTAAACCGTCTGGGCCGCGGAATTCCGCTTTTTTACAAAAAGGGAGAGCCTCCAGCCTTCGGCGGTTAAATGCCGGGCAAAGGCCGCCCCCATGGAGACGGCGATACCCCGGCCCCGGTAATCGGGGTGGACATAAACCCCCCCGATCTGGTACCGGGAAAAGGACAGGGCATTGGTGTTGATCTTTCCCACAATACGGCCGTCCAGTTCGGCGGCCAGGATATGTTCGCCGGTAATGATGTGTTCCAGTGAACGCCTACAGTATGCGGGGTTAAAGGCCGTACCCCAGGGAAGCACCTCCTCTTGTTCATAGGCGGCCTGGAGCAGATAGAGGGCATCCCAGTCGGAGACGCCGGGTTTCCGCAGCACCAATCCCGCGGGGCCGGCGCTTAGGGCCTCGCCGTTCGGTTCCCCGTCCAGGGACATAAGGTCATAGTCGATCCGGTCGGCGCAGTGGCAGCCCAGGCTGACTAGGGTATATTCCAGTACATCCACATCCTCCCGGCGGCCCTGAATCGCGTGAATGGGGACTTTTCTGAGGAACCGGTTCATAAAGTAAGGAACCGGTATATACGAGGGGGAAACGAACACCGGAAACAGGGTCCGTCCTGAATGGAGCAGCAGGGCGGCAATATTCCCCCCGTCTTCCCGCAGGGACCACACATGATCCCGAATGCCGTTCCGGTTCAAAAATTTCGCGCAGGCAGTTACACAGTGAATTTCCCGGTTTTTTAGAAAATCCGCGGTTTCTCCGGCGTTTTGTGGATTCATCTTTTCCCAGTGGAGGTTTTTTCCCTTCGTCATATACCCCTTATACCGGGTAACAAATTCCAACATAGGCTTTACCGGGGTGGGGAAACCCGCCGGACTTCCCGGGGGAAGGGGAGTTTTCCCTGAGCGGGAATCCTCCCCAAAATAGCGGAGAATCCCGCGGTAAACGACTCCGGGGCATAACTATAGACCGCTATGGCCCCCTCAGCCCAGGAAATTCCCTCCAGGTGAACCGGGCTTGATACGGAAAAAACGATTACCCGTTTTCCCAGGGGTTCAAGGCTTTTAAGGATGGTTAATCCCTCTTGATCCGAAAGACAAAAGATAATTGTGTCCACGTTCCGGGCGTAATCCTGTAATTCCGCGGTTCTTTCCGGGGAATACCAATAAGAGCGGGCGCCGGGAAAAGCAATCCGGCCGGTGGAGAAAAAATCCATATAGTTTCCCGCCAGCAGCACCTTCCCGGCCTTTTCCGGGTACAGGGGGAAGATCCCCTCCCCGGTCCCGGAAATGACGGTAACGCTCCGGGCCGCCAGGTCCAGAAAGAAGGCCGCCCCCTCCGGGTCGGGCAGATTGGTCTCAACCTTCCGGAGATCCGGTATATAGGGAACCGCCCCCTCTCCCCGGAGGTGGGTGAGTTTTGTTTCCAGGATCCGCCGGGCCGCGTCCCTGACCCGGTTCCTAAAGCCGGGATCCTCTTTTATGGAAGCGACCAGATAGGTCCATACCCTGTCGTTCAGGCTGGGGGTGGACGAAAGCATGATGATATCGTTGCCCGCAAGCAGGGCCTGTTTTACCGCCTGGGAAACACTCCCCGTACTGGTGGTAGCGCCGTTCATCATAAGATCATCGGTGATGATGAGCCCCTGGTAACGGATCCGGTTCCGGAGGACATCCAGTAAAAACCAGGAAGAAAGGGAAGCGGGGGTAAGTCCCGCCTGGGTATTGGGAAAGGCCAGGTGGCCGCTCATGATGGCGGGGATTCCCTCCCGGGCGAGGAGCCGGTAGGGTATGAGCTCCCGGTCCCAGAGGTCCTCAAAACGCGCGTTGATCTGGGGCAGCACTCCATGGGAGTCCAGTTCCGTGTCCCCGTGTCCGGGGTAATGTTTGGCGGTGGCAATAATCCCCGCCTCCTTTTGCCCCTTGACAAAGGCGGCTCCCAGAATTCCCGCCTGTACCGGGTCTTCACCGAAGGCCCGGGTGCCGATAAGGGAGGACTCCCGGTTGGTATACAGATCCACCGTGGGGGCGAAATTCATGTTGATCCCCACTACCGCCAGTTCCCGGCCGATATAATACCCCGCGTAATAGGCGTCCTTGGGATAACCCGAGGCGCCTATGGCCATGTTTCCCGGGGTTTCGCTGGTGGCCCCCTTTACGTGCCGAATCCAGCCCCCCTCCTGGTCCGTGGCCACCAAAAGGGGGATACTCAGCCTGGTTTCCAGGGCCGCCTGTTGGAGGGCCCCCACGGTTTCCGCCAGTTTCCGGGTGTCTTCGGTATTCCAGCCGAATATCTTGACCCCCCCGATTTTCCGGTCCCGGATCCAGTTCATAATCAGGGGAGAGGGTTCGGCCCCCACCCAACCGAGCATAAAGGTCTGGGCCAGGGCTTCCTCGTCGGACATAGCCTCCGTCAGGGCCGCCGCCAGGGTTTGGGGATCCTCCGGGCTGGTGAAGGAGAGGGAGAAAAGCCCTTGTCCCGGGCTTATATAAAGAAAAAACAAAGAAAGCAAAATTCCCCAGCGGCTCATGAATAGGCTGCACCCTTTATCATATCAATATACCCCGCAACGCGATGAGCCGCAATAGCCCCTTCCCCGGCGGCGACCACCACCTGCCGGAAAGGGCTTGCCCGGACATCACCGGCGGCAAAAAGCCCCGGAATCGGGGTTTCCATGTTCTGATTGGTAACGATATACCCGTTTTCGTCCTTTTCCACTCCCGAAACCAGGGGGCTTTGGGGATGGGCCCCCACGAAAATAAAGACCCCGTCCGCCCCTTCTTCGTGGGTTTTTCCGGTCCCGGTATGTTCCAACACCACCGAAGTTACCTTCCCCTGTCCCCGGATCTCCAACATCCGGGTATTAAACCGGGTTTCAATCCCGGGGTTGTGGAGAACCCGTTCCGCCAGGGCCTTTTGGGCCCGGAACCGGTCCTTCCGGTGGATAAGGACCACCTGTTCCGACAGGCGGGAGAGGAACTGGGCCTCGTCACAGGCCGCGTCCCCTCCGCCGACCACGAATATTTTTTTATTTTTAAAAAAAGGCCCGTCGCAGGCGGCGCAATAGGAGACCCCCCGGCCGTAAAATTCCTTTTCTCCGGGAATGTCCAGGGTGCGGTATTTGGAACCCGTGGCGATGATCACGGCCAAGCTCCTCAGAATTTCGTTGTTTTCCAGGGTTGTTTTGAAGACCTCCCCCTCTTTTACCAGGGCCGCCGCCGTTTCGGTACGAAAAACAGCCCCAAAAAACTCCGCCTGGCGGTGCATGTCCTGGGAAATCTCAAAACCGGATTTTCCCCCGATATTACCGGGGTAATTTTCAAGTTTATCGATGAGCAACGCCTGTCCCCCCGGGGCGAGCTGTTCGATCGCCAGGACCTTCAAATTCGCCCGCGCGCCGTATTGGGCCGCGGTAAGCCCCGCCGGACCGGCCCCCAGAATAAGCAGATCCGCGTTTAGGTTATCCATGGCTACTCCTTTTTTTATTTATAAGATATAGTATCTTATAGTATGAGAAGGAAGATTCGTGAGTCAATGCGGACGATAACCTTTGCCACGCTTTTTCTCGGAATTCTGGGATGGTCCCGGTTGGGGGCCCAGACTCCCGCCTCGGGCGGCGGCTTTCCCGGCCTTGACGCGGAGCCCCGGGCCCTGGACTACGCCCGCCTGGGGGCGTCCCGGCCCTATACCTGGCAGGAACTCGCGGGGATAGCCCTCTGGGCTTCCGGGGACGGGGCCGGTTCCGGGAGGTTCATGGACCGCATCCTGGGGGCGGCGGCGGAAATAGAAGCCTCCCCGTCCCTTCCGCCGGATCCCCGGGGGCGGGGGGAGTTTATCCTCGGTTATATCCATAACCGGGTGCTCAAAAATTATTCGGAGCGTCAGACCCGGGTGGACGAGATTTTTGTCAACGGCCGGTACAACTGCGTGTCTTCGGCGGTCCTGTATGTGATCCTCGCCGCTTCCCAGGGGATTGAAGCCGGGGGCGTTATGACCCGGGATCACGCCTTTGTTACCCTCCGGGTGGGCAAAGAAACCATAGATGTGGAAACCACCAACCCCTACGGGTTTGATCCCGGCAGCCGCCGGGAATTCCACGACGATTTCGGCCGCCTTACGGGGTTTGCCTATGTACCCGCCCGGAATTACCGGGACCGGGCCGATATCAGCCCCCTGGAACTCATCTCCCTGATATTCAGCAACCGCATCGCCGGCCTGGAATCCCGGGGCCGTTACGGAGAGTCGGTGCCCCTGGCCCTGAACCGGGCGGCCCTCCTTTCCCTGCGGAGCGATCCCGTTTCATCCCCCTTTTTTGCCGATCCCCGGGAGGACCTGACGGACCGGCTCCTCAACTTCGGCGTCTCCCTGGTAAGGGCGGGTAAGGAGGAGGAGGCCCTCCGGTGGGCCTCCCTTGCCGGAGAAAGATATCCCCATGAGCGCTGGAAAGAATTTATCTATGGAAGCCTGAACAACCTCCTGGTAAAACTTATCCGTTCAGAGCGGTTCACCGAAGGGTGGACCGCCCTGAACGACCGGGCCTCCGTCCTCAGCCGGGATAACTTCAACCGCCTGAACACCCTGCTCGCCGACGCGGAGTTGACCCACCGGAGTTCCCGGATACGGACCCTCCGGGACGCCGAAGCCTGCCTGGGGGCCGTCGACGACGCCGAAACCGGCCGCGTCCTGTCCCCGGCCCGGGCGGCGGAGATGCGGACCTTCATCCTCCTGAAAGAGGGGGAGATCCTGGCCGCCGAACAGGGCTGGCAGAAGGCCCTGGGTTTCCTGGAGAACGCGGTGAAACAATACGGCAGGAACTCCCAACTGGATAATGCCCTCCGGGTCTTCCGCTCAAACCGTACCACGGAAATCCACAACCGGTTTGCGGACTTCTTTAACGGGCGGAAATACGACGAGGCCCTCCGGGTTGTCCGGGAGGGTCTCGCGGAATTACCCGGCAACCGGCAGCTTCAGTCGGACCTTAGCCGGGTGGAACAGGCCCTCCGGAACAGGCCGTAGCCGGGCCCCTTTTTTTAAGGCGCCGAATTTTTTAATTTTTTTTCAAAAAAACATGGTTTTTAAAAAAAAGCGTGATACATTCGTTAGTAACCCCCTATTACGGGAGGGCGGCCCGGCCAAAAACCGGCAACCAAAAAGGAGGATGCCATGACCTATACCACCCGCATAATGACCACCCGGCATCTTCCCATTGCTCCTTGTTCACTGTGAGGTGGGGTGGGGGGGGGGGGGGGGGGGGGGGGGGGGGGGGGGGGGGGGGGGGGGGGGGGGGGGCGGGGGGGGGGGGGGGGGG
>JAIRMO010000016.1 GCA_031258625.1 Spirochaetaceae bacterium
GACGCCCGGTCCCTTCCCCATGACCCCCCGACAACAGGGGAGGTTTTTACCGAAGTGTCCATGGGTGATTTCCCCAATAAGATCCCCGATGATTTGAATGAATCCGGGCCCTTCGGGGAGGTAAAGACCGGCCTCACGGCCGGCCCCGTAGAGGAGACGGGGGACGGGGGGCCTTCCCGCTCCCCGGGGAAAGAGGGATACCAGCCCTCCCCGGTTAACGCGGCGGAAGAAAAAAAATCCCCTGAATTGGATTTATCCACCCAGCTTCTCATGAAGATCGCCGAGGAACTCTCCTCGATCAAGACGGAAATATTCAGCCTTAAACAGGAGCTTTCAGGGATTCGGCTCGCCTCCCCAGAGAAAAAAGAAAAAAATGCCGGCGGCCTTTTCGGCGGAGGGTATGATGAAAAAATCGCCCTTACCGGGGATGAACTCAACAATATTCTGAATACCGCGAATTTTATCGAAGAAGCGGGTACGGACGTTACCGAAAATACGGCGGAGGAGCTTCCCCCGGAGGATGAAACGGAGCCCGTAGAATTTCCGGAGGAATTTACGGGGCCGCCGCCGGAAGAATTTCCGGAAACCACGGGTCCACTAGGTGAAATTGATACGGAGGAAGATTTTTCCGATACCATATCCTTTGAAGATACGATGGATCTTCCCCCGGAAAACCAGACGGATCTTTCCGCGCCCGAGGCGTTCCCCGAAGAAACCGATACCCAGCCGCTCGAAGAAGAAACCCCTTATGCCCCCGAGGCGCTCCCCGAAGAGACCGGCACCCAGCCGCTCGAGGAAGAAGCCCCTTATGCCCCCGAGGCGCTCCCCGAAGAGACCGATACCCAACCGATCGAGGAAGAAATCTTGGATGAGGGGGATATCCAACCCTTCGATTTCAATTTGGAAGAATCGGACCTCAATTCCCCATTTTTTGAGGAAGCCGTGGAACAACCGGATGTTTTGGAACCGGAAGATGACTTCATAAATATAGATACGGATATAGACATTTCTGATGAGCCAATCTCCACCCCCCTGGGATTTGATTACACCCCCGATGAACTCCCCATACCGGAGGATTCTCCGGAACTCCAGATGCTTCAGGAAGAAGGGGTAACGCCCATGACCGAAGCGCCGAGTGACACCAGTTATCTGGATGAGGATCTTCCAACGGCGGACAATTTTGATGAGGAGGCCCTTGATCTATCCAACGCGGTCATTGAGGAACCGGATCTTTCGGGGGATGTGGTGGAAAATCCCATTCAGGAACCGTCTCCGGAATCAATCTCCATTGACTTTGATCCGGAAGAACCTTTGGAACTTCCCGAGGAGAATACCGCTGAGTTTTTGGAGCTGGATAGTCTGGAGGAAATATCCATAGATATCGGGGAAGATTTTGGCTCCCAGGAAATATCCCTGGATACGGAAGAATTTCAGGAAGCGGTTGAACCGGGTTTCCCGGACACCGGGGATGAAACAACCGAAGCCTCCCCGGAGGAAGAAGATTTTGCCCAGGTCGTCCCCGAAGGTTTTGTGGTGGAGGCCGACGACACCCAGATACCCTTTGACAACGCCCTGGCCCTTCCGGAAGCCGTTCCGGAAGAATCCGTTTTTATTCCCGGTGAAGGCGAATATCTTGAAGAGGAGATGCCGGCGCAGCCGAATATTCCTGATAATCTCAAAGAGGAGTTAAAAGTTGTCCTTTCCTATATGGATCAACTTCTGGAATCCCTGCCGGAAGAAAAAATTGAGGAATTCGCCCGATCGGAATATTATAATTCCTATAAAAAACTTTTTGAGGAACTGGGTTTAGTTTAATGGGGCTTTTAAGTAAAGCTGCTTCCTGGGGTATTGAACAAATAAAAAAAGAACTTATTCAATACCATACGGTGGAGGGATCTCTTGCGGGTATAATTTTTGAGGCGCCGGAAGTTTTGGAACAGCCGGGGGGTCGGGATCCGGCGGCGGCTATAACCGCTTCCTTTGCCGTTACCCTGTCCCTTCCCGCGTTTCGTTGTCTTATGTTGTTACCCTCCTCCGTTGATACGGAACTGGCCGCCCATAGAATTTCAAGAACCCTCAAAAGAGAGGCCCTTTGTACCTTTGAGTCGGAAAACCCCGGGGAGGTTTTGGAACGTCTTCGGCCCTATCTGTAACTCTATGAAAGAACGGCTGGTCCCTACCGGAAGCGGGGTACCCACGGTATACGCCGGGGAACAGGCGTTACATTCCCGGTACAACCCCCGGGGGGAAGCGGAGAAATACATTGACGCCCTGAACTTACGAGAAAACATCCGGTTTTTTATTCTTATTGAGCCGGGGATGGGGTATATGGTTCCGGTACTACGGAAAAACAACCCCCAGGCCCGGATTATCGCGTTGCATATTTCGGATTTTTTTATAACCCCCGGAACCGGCGGAGATCAAACCCCGGACGCGGTTTGGAGTCCCGGCAGTGTAGTACCGGTCCAGCGGTTTTTGGAGGAGCAGATCCCCGATACGGAGGCCCGGTTTATCGGTCTTATCGAATGGCGGCCTTCCCTGGCCGTTTACGGAGAAGGCTACCTCAGGCTCCTTTCCGAGGCCGCGGAATTTATCAAACGGGTCGATGCCAATACCAGAACCGTCAAGAATTTTGGCCGGAGATGGTTTAAAAACGTATTTAAAAACCTTACGATCCTCCGGCGGGTTTTAGAGCCGGGCCCGTTTTTGAGCCCCGTGATCATCACCGGGGCGGGGCCCAGCCTGGAAGAAACCATCCCCCTGCTCCGGGAATGGGAAAAAAAGGAATCCCTGGGGATCCTGGCGGCGGCTTCCTCAGCGGAGGCCCTGACCGCCGGGGGGATTCTGCCGGATCTCATCATAAGTACCGACGGGGGCGGATGGGCTCCGGTTCACCTCCGGGGGGTTTTAAGGGGAAAGCCCCCTGCCCTGGCCGCAACCCTGAACGCCGCCCTCCCCTCCCAATGCGGGGATCTGCCCATCCTGGTATTAAGCGACGGCAGCGTATGGCAAAGCCTGCTCCTCAAAAGCATGGCCGTCCCTTTTATCCCCCTGCCCTCCCGGGGTACGGTAACCGCTTCCGCCGTGGATCTTGCCCTGGTCCTTACCCGGGGAGAGATCTTTATTGCCGGAACGGATCTTTCCCACCGGGATCTCCGCACCCATGCCCGGCCCTACAGCTTTAACCGGCTTCTGGAGTTAGGGGCATCCCGGTTTCACCCCCTGTATTCGGAAACCTTCGTCCGGGCGGGGGCCATCGCCGCTTCGGGAAGCCACGGGATCTATGCCGCCTGGTTCAGCCGGCAATTGGGGGCGTACCCAAGCCGTGTCCATACCCTGGGAAACAACAACCCGGTTTTTAATTCCCTGGGAAGCGGGAAAAGCTCAAGCCTTCCCTTTCCGGGGGCGCCGGGGGCGCCGGGGACGCCCAGGGGACGGTTCCTTTCCGGGGGGAAGATAACCCGGCCCTCCTTTCCCGCGGAACACGCCCTGAAAGCCCTCTTAGGGGCCCTGGGGGATCCCCGTTTTTTCCCGGTCATTTCCGGGGAATTATCCCCCCTTCTCCTCGGGGAGGGGGAAGACCCCTCCCCCCGAGGGCTCGAACAGGTCATCCGGTCCCTGACGGAACCTTATTTTCCGGGGAGGTCCCGGAATGGATAAACAATACCTTTTCGAGCGGAACCTCCTGGCCCTTTCCGTATCGGATCCGGAACTTTGTTCCCGGCTTACGGCGGCTGAAACAACCCGGGGACGGTATAAATTCCTCACCGCCCGTTCCGGCGACCAGATCCCCGCCTTGATCGAGCCCAACGGCGCGGCCCATCCCCTCCATTCCCTGGTGGATCCCCAAAAAGAAGGACGGCGGTTGGTTGCTACGGTAACCGACGAGGGGTTCCTGGTTTTTTTCGGCCTTGGAGGGGGGTATCATATACAGGCGGCCCTGGAGCGGGAGGATATATACCGGATTTTGGTGGTGGATTATGACTTGAATGGAATCGCGGAACTGTTAAGTTCCCAAGAATACATCCATATTTTTAACGATCCCCGGTTCCGCTTATTGGCGGACATTTCCCCGGCGGCTCTGGAAGCGTATATCCCCCAGGTTTACCAGCCGGTCTTACACGGGGGCATCCGGGTACTCCCGCTGCGGACCAGGACCGGGTTTGATCAGGCCCGGTTCAATGAGGCCGGCAACGCCTTTGCCCGGGCCATTGAACGGGTAAAGGAAGATTATTCGGTGCAGGCCTATTTTGGAAAACGGTGGTTTTCAAATATTATCCGAAACCTCTTCCGGGCGGAAAGGGATGTTCCCCCCATCCCGCCGATCCGCCGCGCGGCGGTCAGCGCCGCCGGGCCTTCCTTGGACAGGCAGCTCCCGGAACTTATCCGGCGGCGGGATTCTTGTTACCTGATAGCCACCGACACCTCCCTCCCGAGCCTCCTCGCCGCGGGGGTGGAACCTGACGCGGTGATCTCCATAGACTGTCAGCATATCAGCTATTTTCATTTTATGGGGGGACTCCCCGATCATATTCCCCTGTTCCTGGATCTGGCAAGCCCTCCGGCGGTGGCCTCCTGTTCTAAAAACCTCCGCTTTTTTTTGAGCGGCCACCCCCTCGCCCGGTATATTTCCCGGTTTTGGCGTTCCTTTCCCGGGGTAGACACCTCCGGGGGTAATGTTACCTATGCGGCCCTATCCCTGGCGGATACCCTGGGAGCCCAACAGATAGAGCTCTACGGGGCTGATTTTTCTTATCCCCGGGGAATTACCTATGCCCGGGGAACCTATATTTATCCCTATCTTGACAAAAAACAGAGCCGTTTTACCCCAACGGAATCCCTTTTTTCGGATTTTCTCTACCGCAGCCCTTCCCTTACCCGGACGGGCGCCGGGGACTCCTGGTATTACGAAACAAAAATCATGACGCGCTACCGGGAAGGGTTGGAAGAAAAGGCCCGCGCCCTGGGTACGGTACGGGCGATCCCCGGCATGGGGCCTCCCCTGGACGTGGAAAAAAAAGCCGGCGCCCCTCCCCCCGCTAGGGGCCTCTTCCATCTTTTTTCCGCCGGTCCCTTGACTATGAGCGCCGGGGATTTTCTTTGGGAGTACCAAAAAAAGATACGTTCCCTTCCGCCCGTCCGGGAAGGGATCCCCCAATTCCTGGAAAAGCTCAAGGAAGACGAGCGGCTGATCCTGGCCACCCTGCTCCCTACCGGAGCGGCCCTCAAACGCCGTTACCCGGCGCTGAGGGGAGAAGCGGTTCTGGAAGAAGTCCGGGACTTCTGTTTAGCGGAGATAAGCCGGATCTTACCCCCATAGGGGGTTTCAGGCCCCTGGGGCGGGGGGTCATAGGAAAATCCCGCTCCCCCGTTCGCCCGCCAGCGGTAGTCGAAGGCGGGAGCCGCGCGTTCCTATGGGGCCGCCCTTCAGGGACATAAAGCCCACTGGCGGGCCCCCGTTCGCCCGCCAGCGGTAGTCGAAGGCGGGAGCCGCGCGTTCCTATGGGGCCGCCCTCCAGGGGCATAAAGCCCGCTGGCGGGGGTCATTCCTTGATTCCCGTCATAGCGATACCCTGGGTGATCTGCCGTTCAAAGATAAGGAAGATGATGATCGCCGGGATTGACGCCACCATGTTGCTGGTGATGGGAATAACCCGGTCGGAGGCGTAGGTAAGCTCAAAGGTGGGGAGTCCCACCGGCAGGGTAAACATCCGATCGCTCATGGCGCAGAGGAGGGGCCACAGGTAATTGTTCCAGGAACCGATGAAGGACAGGATACAGTTGGTAGCCAGGACCGTCCGGGAAAGGGGTATAATGATCCGGGAAAAAATGACCACATGCTTTGCCCCGTCGATCTGGGCCACCTCGATCAGTTCCTTGGGGATGGCCTTGAAAAAACTCACCATAATAATAAGTCCCATAGAACCGGCGATCCCCGGCAGGATCATCCCCGGATAGGTGTCGATCATATAGAGGCCGTTTGTGGTGATAAAAAGGGGTACGATGGTGGCCTCTCCGGGAACCATAAGACCCATAAGAAAATAGAAAAAGATGTTCCGCTTGCCCCAAAATTCCATTTGGGCCAAGGGATACGCCGCTAGGGCGGAAACCGCCAAACCCAGACCGGTGCTCAGGATGGCGATGAGGAAGCTGTTAAAGGTCCACATAGGCACACTGCTTTTCCCGAGAATATAGGCATAATTCGCCAGGGTATAGGGAGGCTTAAACCAGTCGATGAAATGCTTGGAGGAGGCGCTTTCGGGCTTTAGGGACGCAAAAAGACCGAACACCAGGGGAAACAAAAAGATCACCGCAATGATTATGGAAAGAAGGGCCAGGATGATGTTTCCGGCGCTGTATTTACGGTATAGTTTCATAACTATTCCTCCTTCTTCCGTTGAATTTTCAGTTGTATATAGGAAAGGCCCACCAGAATAATAAACAGGGCATAGGACATGGCCGCGCCGTACCCCATATCACTCTGCCGGAAGGCGACGTCATATACGTATTGAATCAGCGGCCGGGTTGCCGTACCGGGACCGCCCCCGGTGATTAACTGAATCTGGCCGAAGATTTTAAAGGAAGCAATCGTCTGGAGCAGCAGGATAAGATAGGTTACGGGTTTGAGCAGGGGCAGGGTTATGCCGAAGAGCTGCCGGGTTTTTCCGGCGCCGTCCAGTTCCGCCGCCTCATAAAGCTGTTCGGGAATATCCTGAAGGGCGGAAATCACCAGCATCATACTGAACCCTATGGTCCACCAGACCGTGATCGCGGTAACCACCGTCCAGATAAGCCCTACGTTCTGGAACCACATAATCTCCACCCCCGGGGGCAGGATCCCCAAATCGTGGAGCAGATAACTCAATGTACCCCAATAGGGGTCAAAAAACCACCGGGCGAGCCGGGAAATCACCGCCACGGAAAGCACCGTAGGCAGGTAATAGGCGATCCGCAGGAATTTTCTAAATCTGTGCCTGCGGTTTGCCAGAATCCCCAAACAGAGGGGAACCGCCACCAGCAGGGGGACCGAGATAATGACAAACCAGGTAGTATGCCACAGGGCTTCCCAGAAATATTTGTCCCGGAAGAAACGGGTATAATTCCCGAATCCCAAAAAGCGGATTTTACCCATGAGGCCCCATTTGTGGAGGCTCACATAAACTCCCTGGATTACCGGCCAGATGACAAATACGGTATACAAGACAAAAAACGGCAATAAAAACAAAAATGCCGTCATGGTTTTTGAAAACAATGGTTTTTTCTTTTTTTCCATCCCACTTGTTCTCCATAAAAAATAGGGGAAGCGGGAAAAATCCCGCTTCCCGTTTTCACCTAAAACTAGCGTTTAATAATCTCGTTCATTTCGGAAAGGATATTTTGAACCGCCTCGGTTGCAGTCTTCTGATCGGTCCATATGGTATTCAGGTTCTGCATGATGGCGTCCCTGAGGGCGCCGAAGTTGACGTTCTTGGAAGGGAGTACCGCGGTAGACGCGGCCCGGGAATAACCCGGCCGGTAAGGAAGGGCGGTAAAGGCCGGGCTGGACTGAACCGGGATATGGGAGGGGATCTGACCGGACTGCGCCCAGGTAGCTCCGCCCTTGGAAGCGGCCCAGAAAGCAAAGTCCACCGCCGCCTGGGTATTCGCCGCGTTCCGGGCCTGCTTGGCGGGGATGGTAAAAACATGGGCGTCCGCCCAGCAGGCGTCATTGGTTCCGTAGAGCCGGGGATAGGGCTGGGCGCTGAAATTCAAGCCCTGGGTTTCACTAAAAACCCCGGTGGCCCAGGTTCCGCCAAAGGACAGGGCGGAATGCCCGTCCTGGAAGAAGCGCTGATGATCCTCTATACCGGGCAGGATATACCCGTCGGTCCAGAGGCTCTTGACGGAATCCGCCGCCCGGATGGCGATATTCCGATCCAGGGTAATCTGGGTACCCGCATCATTAACCAGGGGGGTACCGCCCATCTGGAAATAGGCGGCCCACCAGGCCCGGTAGGGATCGTCCCCCTGCTGGGGAAGGGAAATGACACTTTCCCCGGGCTGGAGGGTGGGCTTGATCTTGTCCATGACGGCCTTAAATTCCGCGGCGTTGGCTATGGAAAGCTGGTTGTTGGTCAGGGGTATCCCGGCGGCTTTGATCTTATCCAGGTTGACGTACAGGATCTCCGCGTGGGTATCCAAGGGAATGGCGTATTTTTTACCGTTAAAGGTGATCGCATCTACCATGGCCGGGGCGAAATCGTTCCAGTTGACCCCCGCTTTTGCGGCATAATCGTCAACGGCAATAACCATGCCCTGTTCCACCAGTTCCGGCAGCCGGGAGGTATGGGAAACCCCAATATCCGGGCCCCGGCGGGCGGCTACGGCGGTACCGAATTTGGTATAATAATCCGCCCATACCAGCATGACCGGCTGTACCTGCTTGACGGGATTGGTGGCGTTGTAATCCGAGATGATCCGATCCATCCAGGCGCCGTCCCCTCCGGCGAACAGGGACCAGAAGACCAGTTTGTTGGGGTCCACCACCACGTCTTCGGGATTGTTGACCGTACCGTCTTCGTTGACGCTTACCGCCGGAGT
>JAIRMO010000030.1 GCA_031258625.1 Spirochaetaceae bacterium
CCCCCCCCCCCCCCCCCCCTACAAGGTCTGCCTACCGGCCTAAACGCCGGGCTCTTTTCCCTTTTTATAGCGTTCTTTTCTCGTGTCTTCGGATCCCCCGTGGGGAAGCCCGCTTTTCGGCTTTTCCGTGCGGTGTTTTCCCGGGGTTCGCCGTGACCAGGTGATCGCCGCGCCCCGGCGGCCGCCCGGTACGGGGCGGTATGATGGTGGTTTCAAAAAGAGGCCCCAGGGCAACGCCCGTTCCGCCAAGAATGTCGTTGCCTTGGGGATTTACTAAACGCAGGGTAATCATACCCCATAGGGGGAATAATTACAATGCGGATAGTCCTCTTTTAAGTCCGATAAACGGACCCCATAGGGCAGCGAGTCCTGTGGATATTTATTGAAGGAGGGCTTTATGTTGAAAAAAAGCCTAATGTTTGTGAGCGTGTTACTCATATTAGGAGCGCTGTTATTGACCGGATGCTCAAACCCTACGGCAGGCGCCACCGGCGCGCCCGGTCCTGCCGCGCCCGGTAGTAACACCGGGGGGAACGGCAATAATACGGGAAGTACCGGGGGTAGTGTAACCCAGCTCAGTGGTCCTACTGTTACTGCGGATGCTCTTAAGGGTGCGTTTGTTACCTTTGATAGAGTTGAGCTGTATGATGCAAGTGCCCAAACAGTAACGGGGCTTGTACCAACCGGAAAAACCCTGGCGATAAAGAACGCGAATGGGGTATCCATCGCTAATGGTGAATCGCTTGAGGTTCTGGGGACCCTTGAAATTGTCGAAGGTGCGTTAGACGCAAGCTACACCAGTTCAGTCGGCTACCTCAAGGGGAGCGGTACTATTACCGGAACCGGCGCCCTTGCACTGCCGTACCTGAGTGGATCCGGCTCCCTTCCCGCCGGTGGAATTCATTACAAATCCGCGGACTTTCCGGACGGGAAAGTGGCTGCCGGTTCTCTTGTTACTGCTGCCGCAACCGCAGCCGGTAGTGCTATTAGCGCTACTGAAATCGCAACAATTCTTGGCTCGGAGAGCGCGCTCGCCGTATATAATGCTACCGGTCTTATCGTCGCGAGTGTTCCGTCGGGCAAGGAACTTACCCTTACCGGCGCCGAAAACACGATAGCGGTTGCTTTTACCGGTGCGGCAACAACCGGGACCATCAATGTGGCCCCCGGCGCGGTTTTAACGGTATCCGCTAATGTTGACCTTACCAACGGCGGGACCCTCAACGTACCGGCAGACGCGACTTTGAAGGTAAGCGGTACTTCTACCATAACCGATATTGCCGCTGCCCCAAAGAAAATCGCCATAGGCGGTACCATCGAACTTGCAAGCGGCGCGGCCCTGACCCTTGCGAATGCGGTTAGCCTTGCCACTGCCACGGTCGACGCGACAGCGGGCGCGGCAACCCTAACCCTGCCCACGGGAGATACAACAATCGGGGCGATCGTACTTAATACGGCGGATCTTACCATCGCAACCGCTACGGGCCTTACGGTTAGCAGTTTCACATCGGAGGGCGGCGGTATTAAAAGCGCGAGTGTTACAAAATACTATGCCGGCGCTAACTATGTAGAACTTGGTAGTGCGGGTGATAGCTTTGTCGTAACCGGCATTGCCAATAACGTATTCATGCTTAAAGATGGTACTATCACAGCCGGGCCGATCGCATTGTCGGGCGTAAGACTCAAGACGAATACTACCGGAATCACCGTAAGCCCTACCAACTTGCCGGTAACCACCCTTGATAAATTTGAAACCGGCAGCAAAATCACCTATAGCGATGCGATAACAACAGGAGTTTCCGGACCCCTCCCCATCCCGGCGGGCATAACTGTTGCTCTTGAGGCCGGTTCCACCCTCGAAAGCATTACCGGCCTTACGGTAAACGGCGTTCTCGACATCGGCGCGAACACGGCGTTGACCCTTGCCGGCATCACCGCCGGTACGGTAACAACCACCAGCCCCGGGAAGATTGTTTCGACCACCACAACCCCCGCGGTCTTGTCCGCGTTGCTCAGTAAAGCCGGCGCGGCCCTCAATATTGAGCAGGGCGGCAGTGTAACGTTGGACGGGGAAACAACGGTAAAAGCAGGTACGACGCTTACCCTTACGAACGGGGATCTCACGGTGGAAAGTGATAGTGGTTCCAACAAGGCGCTCACGGTGGCAGGCGCGGTCATCCTTGACGCCAGCTCAGGCGCCCCCAGCATAAAGACCGCCGGTAACGATGTCACCGAACCGGATATTACTATCACCGGCGGCGGTTCCATCACGGCGGGCGGTATCGTTATAAGCGGCGCGGGGGGAATAAATACCAACAAAGCAGTTACCCTGACAGAAGATGATCTTTCCCTGACCACAAGCAGTACCATCGTAATTACCAACAGCGCTCAAATTCAGGCGGGGGGGACAAACGGTATCCTCTTCAAAGCGGGCAAATATGCATTTGGAGCCGGTGAAACTGCTAATGTACTTACTATCAGTGACGCTAAACCAACACTTACATTATCGGGCACTGCCCCTGGGTTAGAGATTGGAAACGACACCGCGTCCGAATTGGTTTTTGGTTCCAACAGTATCTATGTGGTGGCCGATAACGTCGGTTCGATTACACCCGGTACTACCGCATCGGTGAATACCGATGTTAAGCTGACGTTCAAGCCGGGCGCGCAGGTGAAGAGCGGTACCGGCGCATCCGCAAGTACTGCCGGTCCTGCTCTTGTTGCCGCGGGTACTGCCAATGCTAATGATACTATTTACACGGTAGGCGGTTCCGGTGATGTAACGGTAACTAAATCCGCTAGTGCTAGTGTGTGGAGCGCCGCGGTTACGTGGTAACCCATACGCAACGTTTTTTGTAAACAGGGGGATGTCCAACCGGGCGTCCCCCGTTTTTTCTCCGGCGGCTTTTAAAGGGGGAATTACCGTAAAGGAAACGCTCCCGTCCGGGCCTACCGTACAACCGCTTCGGAAGCGATATGGCCCTCCCGGGTGTAGACCCGGTTGGCGTTGCGGGGGTCGGGAATCCGCTCCCCCCGGTGGAAAAAGACGTATTGATAGACCCCCGGCGGTACGGGCAGGACCAGGGAGTATACCCCCGGGGATTTTTCCGGCAGCTCGTACATAAAGGGGTCCCAGCCGTTAAAATCCCCCCCCACGGTAATGGTTTCCCCCGGCGGGGCGGTGTAGGTAAAGGTAAGACAGCCCGGCGGGGTGTCAACCGGGGGAAAGGGCCGGTTCAGGGGAGGAAGGGGAATAAACGACCGGATCTGCCCCGAAGCCGGATCGATCCGGCTCAGGGGGTTCAGGGGGTCATAGGTCCACAGGCCGTCGATAACCAGGCGGTATTCCACATCCGTAAGCCCCTCGGGGATGGCGAACACATAAAATAAAATCCCCGAATCCCGGTAAACGGCGGCGGGCTGTTTTTTCCCCCCGGGCGGCGCTTCCTCCGGCTCGTCGGTAACCAAAAGTTTTTGGAACCAGTATACCCGGGAAAAACCCTCGTGGGAAAAGGCGATACCCACCCTTCGGTGGGAAGACGGCGCGGTGAACAAGACCCCGTCCTCATAAATTTCCGGCCTTCCCGGGCCGTTTAGGGTCAAAAGATGATCGATAAATTGATAAGATTCTGTATCCAACGCCCCTATATTGCCGATAATAGCCATAAGGAACAGTAACCCCATGTACTTTTTCATCTTATTTACAATTATCGGTTAATGTTTCAATATCTTAATTATGCCGTCATTAAAGCAGCTTAAAGAATTTAAACTATCTTTTCTTGATATCGGCCGCGAAGGCGCTGCTTTATTCGAGCAAAATATACCCGATGACGATCTTCCCCTGCCCGATTCGGAGCCGGTTGCCCCTCCTCCGCCCGCCGAAACCGGGGCCGGCCTTGACGGGGCCGATGCCGCCGGCCTTGACGGGGACGGCCTTGAGCCGGATGCCGAGGAGTTTGATTTTAGCACTTTTTTGGATACCATCCCCGATGACCTATCCATCCCGGATCCCGGCCTCCCCGATATCCCCGAAGCCGCCGGGCCCGCCCCGGACGGCCTCCCCGGCGACGGCCTCCCCCCGCCGGTGGAGGATGACGAATTTAAGGACTCCGACGCCTTATTGCGGGGATTAGCGGATGATGTTGAATCCCCCCCGGCGGACTCCGGCCCGGCCGGTTCCGGGGACTTCCCGGAGGATTTGGATTTTTCCGCGGAGCCGGATTTTGGGGAAGACCTCCTGACCAATCCCGGGCCGGAGGATGAGGCGTCGGGGGATGATTTACCGTCCGCGGAAGATTTTGGGGATTTTTCCATCCCCGATATGGATCTGGATTCGGATCTGGGGGAAGAAGCCGAAACGCCCCCGCCGGATTTTCCGCCGGCCCCGGAACCCCCTCCCGCTTTTGAGGCTCCGCCCCCTGAGGCATCCGGTCCCGGTGATGAGGCCGGCGCCCCTTCCCCGGACGTATCGGAGGACCTTTTATCGGATACCGGGCCGGCGCCTGACGGGGAGGAACCGCTTCCGGCGGAACCGGAAACCGTGGATAGCGGGGACCTGACCCTTTCCATTCCCGAAACGGAACTCGACAACATCGAAATTCCCATCCCCAGAAATGACATCCCCGAGGATGTTCCCGGCCCCGAACCGGAAACCGCGGATACCTTTGAAGACTTCACCCTGGACCCCAAAGCGCCGGGAGCGGGGTTTGGGGAGACCCCCCCGGCCGGTTCCGGGAGTTTTGCCGATTTGGAAGAATTTTCCCTTAGCGGCCTGGCCGATTTTGACGCGTCCATCCTGGGGGAAACGGAGCAGCCCGGGCCGGGGAAAGAAACCGTCCAGTCGGTGGAGGAGATTCGTCTGGAGGACGAGGATCTATCCCGGCTGCAGGAGGCCCTTGGCTCATATCCCCTGAACCTCCGAATTGCCTGTGAGGAGATAATCGCCGAACAGACGGCCGCCCCGAACCTGATGTCGGCCCTGGTGAAATTACTGGTAGAAGGCGCTCCCCCCAAGGCAGTCGCCTCCCTGGCGGGGAAAATTCTGGGACAGACCATTCCGATTCCCAAGAGTTTTGAAAAAAGAACCGGTGAAGCCCTGGAAATTGAACAGTCGAGTTTTTCCTATATTTTTATCCATAAGTTCCTCCCCGTATTGCGGCTTGTGGCGTTTGTTTCCCTGGTGGTATTATCCCTCTTTTATTTGGGTTACCGCTTTATCTATATCCCGCTACGGGCCAATTCGATCTATCAGGCCGGGTATGAACGGATAGAAGCGGGCGAATTTGCCCGGGCAAATGAGCGGTTTACCGAAGCCTTCAAGCTGCACCGGGTAAAAAATTGGTTTTACCGTTACGCCGAAGCCTTTCGGGATATGCGGCAATATATTTACGCCGAAGAAAAATATGACGAACTCCTCCGGTACTACCCCCGGGACAAAAGGGGCGCCCTGGATTATGCCGATCTGGAAACCAACTACCTGAACAATTACCCCAAGGCGGATAGTATCCTGCGAAGAAATATTTTGGATTACGCCGTGGATGACCGGGAGGCCCTCCTTGCCCTGGGGGATACCAACCTTGCCTGGGGTGAAATTGACCCCGCCCGCTATGAGGACGCCCGCCAGGCGTATGCCCGTCTTTTGGAACGTTACGGCTGGCAGGACCCCATCGTTGAACGGATGATGAAGTATTTTATCCGAATCGATGATTTGGGGCAGGTGATACCCCTTCAAAATTATTTTTTAAATTCTTCCCGGAAAAGAAATATTACCCCCGAGACCTTGGCGGAATTGGGGGGCTACCTTCTGGACAAACGGTTTGAGGAAGTCCGGGGGGTTCCTGATGAAAACATCAGCCGTATAGACGGTATCCGGGATATACTGCTCCGGGCGGTTGCCCAGGATCCCGCCCTTCCCGAATCCCATTACCACCTTGCCCGGTACTATAGCCGGTACGGCCAGGGTAACGATGAGCGGCAAACCCTCAAAACGGCGGTTGCCGCCTTTAAGGCCGCCCCGGAAAAATCCGCCAAGCGGGTCGGGTACCGGATCGATGCCCTCCGCCGGTATGCCGAGACCCTTATCAACGCCCGGGAATTTTTCCCCGCGGAAGAACAGCTCACCGAGGGGATCAACCTGTACGAAGACGGGATAAGCCGCCGGCTCTTTTCCCCTTCTCCCGAATTGGGCCGGCTCTATGCGGTTCTGGGGGATCTGGAATATTTTGTCAAGGACGGAAACATGGAGGCGGCGATTGAATATTACCGCCGTTCAGAACGTAACGGATGGGCCCCGCCGGAAATGCAATACCGGATGGGTTCCGCCTATTACCGCCTGCGGCAATGGGAGCCGGCCCTGGAACGGTTCTTTACCGCCTCCGTTGAAATGCCCCTGAACCGGCGGCTTTTATATGCCCTGGGAAACGCCTCCTATATGCGGGGGGATTATCATACCGCCCAGGGTTATTACAGCCGGCTTTTGGACACCTTGGATAATGAGCGGGCCCATTTCCCCCTGCTCACCCCCCATGACCAGAGCGAACACATGGAACTGGCGGAACGGCTGATGGTTGCCCGGAACAACCTGGGGGTAACCATGGAAGCCCTGGCGGAACAGACCGGTAATAACGGCTACCGTTCCCGGGCCCTGGGTCTGTATGCCGAGTCCGCCCGGGCCTGGGATGCCATTACCCGCAACCCCGAAACCATGGTCCGCACCGGGGCCGCGGATCTTTCCACCCCCGGGGTGAATCTGGCGTACCTCAATTCCCGTAACGCCCTCAACCCCGTACCGGATTACGAATTCCAAATATACCCCCACATCGACAAGGACGTTTTTGAACCTTCGGCCTGGGAGACCCTTGTCCCCGCGAATTACCGTCTTTCCGATGAAATTACCTTTTACCATTGACACGTTCCCCGGCGGGATGGTATTATTTCTTCTATACCGGACGATTAACTCAGCGGGAGAGTGCTACCTTCACACGGTAGAAGTCACTGGTTCAAATCCAGTATCGTCCAGAGCAGGTAAAACACGGCGCGTAACGGCTGGATTTGAACCGGAGCCCCGTGCCCCGGAAAGGCGCAGGCTTCCTCTCAGAGCGGCGGCCAGGGCTTGGGGTGATCGGCGGTTACTGAATAACCGGCTCCCGGGGCTTTAGTTTGCCCTGGCCGGATAGGTTGACGATCCTTGAAGAAAGCCCACGCCGTGCCAAGACTTCTCGACCTCTGGCATTTATAAACGCTACTTTTTCTGCCCCGGACATTCCGGCGGTCTCATCCTGAAGCATGAGGCGGGCGGCGTGTATTTCCCTGATAGGCTCTAAAGCCCCCGCCATATCGGGATCATTGAGAAGCCGGGGATCATTCATGTAATCGTCTATGGTTTTCATAATTCCAACACCTCCGCAGGCTTATATATTCCAATGCCCTGATAGCCTTCCCGCTTGTTCACCCGGCGGACCCGTTCAATCGTCCAGGGCCGGACAATATGATTAAAATTCAGGCTCACTATAAAGTCTAGACCGTTGACCGTAGTAATAGCAATATGAGCCGCATCCGTTTCCCAGGCAGGGGAGACCGTTTCTTCCTGGATATACAGAGCCGTCATGCGATCAACTTCGGTTGTTACTTCAAGAAAGGTTATACCGTAACTTTCAATAAGGCCCCACATTTTTTCCCTCTTCTCCGGGGCTTTCTCTTTGTCAATTTCATCTGTAGCAAGAACGGACGTATTAAGGTTCAAACTGCCCGGCTTTTATCAGATCAAAAACCTGACGAACCTGGCCCTTCAATACCCGGTAACCCGGACCATCCGGGGCATGATAAAAATTGAACATCGTGGTCTCAAGATAGATTTTCGGGATGGTCATACCTTCTCCCCGGCGTCGTTCATATACTCCATGATGTTCCCGCTTCAAAAAGCGCCTCCGGAGCTATGTCTATATTTCCCCCATCCCAGGATGGAACCCCGTGATCAAGATAGACCTGATCAAATAACGCCTTCTCCCGTAAAGGCCGAAAACAGGGGGTATCCAACAAGGGGGCAAAATCGAACTCCCTCGTTTCCCCGGTGGAGAATTCAAGGCGCATACGGTAATCATCCAGAGGCTGGGCAACTATAACTTTTAGGAGCGGCACGGAGTTTATTATGCCGTCTTTTTCATACATGACATTCCTCACTGCAGGGGGGCTATTCTTTCAAAGGGGATTCCGCTGACTGCCCTATTCCATGCGGCATAAAGTTCTTCCTCATGGACGGCCAGCCAGGCCAATACAAGGCGCATTTCTTTGACCGGTAAACTCCCGCCGGTAGTTCCCCGTCAATACCGATGGACGCTTCGTACTCGTTATAAAAAACATGGATATGCGGTTTGTTATGCTGAACCGTATCCTTAAAGAGCATTTTTATCACGATGTTACAAGCCCGCTTGTTCAGGCATTATTCTTCTCCCCGGCGTCGTTCATTTTGAAACCCCTCTCAAACGTACAGTCCAAGGCAACGGCTATTTCCATAAACAACGAATAAAACGTTCCCGGAGGCATTCCCCTCGCTTTGGTCTATACGTTCAATCCGGTGCGGGTCTCCAAAAACAAGCTGGGCAACGTCAAAGCCGATGTTATGTTCCCTCCGGTTTATGATGTCCTTTTCGCTGTCCCATACAACCTTTCGGGCTCCTATAATCTTATAGTAATACTTACCGATATTACTTATCAAGAGATGTTTTCAGGGTTCTCCGGGGCATGAGGGGAAAGCCGCTGTCCGTGTCCGGGGCTTGGGCTTACATGGAAATGCTTAATTCCCGGCCATAGACACGGGCAATCCGTTCAAGGGTCTTTACCGTGGGATTCGCCTTGCGGGGGTTTTCCAGACGCTGGTAAGACTGGTAGGAAAGCCCCAGTTTCCGGGCTATGTCGGTTTGGCTCTGTTCCCCCCGGAGTTCCCGAAGCCGGAGGGATAGGGCGATATGGGGTGCTATAGGAACAGGATAGCCCTCTTTATAGGCAGGCGGGGGAATTGTGTTGCCCTGGGAAATATCGGCTTCCAGGCAGCCGTCAAGAGCTTCCTTTGCCATTGCCAGAGCTTCCTCTAGGGAAAACCCACAGGTAACGATATTGGCCATGTCGGGGAACTGGGCTATATATTCATCGAAAAGGAACAGAGACAGGGCGGCGGACGGCTTTGATAAACACATGATGGGAGCCGTTAATTCTATCCAACACCCAGCCGTAAGCTTCAAGTTCCACCGATACTTCCCTTGCCGTTGTGGTTGCAATGTACAGCATATATATTGTATTACCAGGATAAACGCATAGAAATTCGCGTCCTCCTCTTTTGGGCGCATTTCCGGCGCGCTGCGCCGGAAACCGGGCTTTCCGTTCTATTACGTTTTGACAGGTTTCCTGTCAAAACGTATTCCACTCCAATCCCTTGCGCGTTTCCCCCGGGAACCTTTTTCTCCGTTATGACAACGGTAAACAGGCGGCAGACGATTCTATGCGTTTATCCTGTTGAATTGCTGAAAACGCTTTGCTTTTTTTGATATCCGTGTTATAGTAGGGGCAGTCTCGAAACGGCGGACTTTGAGGCTGCCTCATTGAAACCGCTTCGTAGGGAGAGGCGCAATGGCTGACATCGGAAAAAAAATACGGGCCGCCCGGCAGGCGCAGATCCTCTGGGGGGGGCTTGCTTATGGGGAACGGGCCGGGCATCTCAAAAAGGCCGCCCTTTACCTGGGGGATCATATTGATGAACTCACGGAGCTGATCCACCGGGAAAACGGCAAGGTAAAGATCGACGCCCTGGCCGCGGAGGTACTCCCCGCGGTAATGGCCCTTGGGTATTATATCAAAAGGGGAAGGCAGTTTCTGGCTTCCCGGCCCCTGCGGGGGGGAAACCTCCTCATGTTCAACAAAAAAAGCCGGATGATCTATAAGCCCTATGGGGTGGTGGGGATCATCTCCCCCTGGAATTACCCCTTTGCCATCCCCTTTTCCGAGGCGGTCATGGCCCTGCTCGCGGGAAACGCCGTGATCCTCAAGGTCGCTTCGGACACCCCCGGGGTGGGCCGGGCGCTGGAGGCGGTGTTTGCCGCCGCGTCTTTACCGGATGACCTTTTCTCCTATGTCGAAATACCCGGAAAGGAGGCCGGCCCGGCTTTTATCGCCGGCGGGGTGGACAAGCTCTTTTTTACCGGGTCCACCTCGGTGGGCCGGGAACTCATGGCCCTGGCCGCCCCCCGGCTGCTTCCCCTGGTGCTGGAGCTGGGGGGCGCCGACGCCGCCATAATCCGCGCCGATGCGGATACGGACCGGGCCGCCGCGGGGATCCTCTGGGCGGGTTTTTCCAACGCCGGCCAGTCCTGCGGGGGGGCCCAGCGGATCCTGGTCCACCGGGAGATATACGAGCCTTTCCTGGAAAAACTCTGCGTCCTGGTACAAAACCTTAAAGTAGGGGCGGAGGGCGATATGGGCCCCATGACCACCCTCCGGCAGAAACGGGCGGTGGAAAAGCAGGTTGAGGCCTGCCTCAGCGGCGGCGCCCGGATAGCCGCCCAAAGCCCCGGGGGCAGCTTCCGGGACGACGGCCTTTTTGCCCCGGCCCTGGTGCTTACCGGGGTAACGGAAACCATGCCGGTCATGGCGGAGGAGATCTTCGGCCCCGTGGTGGCGGTGGTTCCCGTGGCGGACGATGAGGAGGCCCTGCGGATTGCCAACGGGTCGTCCTATGGGCTTACCGGGTCGGTCTGGTCCCGGAATCACCGCCGGGCAAAGGAGATCGCCGCCCGGATCAACGCCGGGGCGGTGATGGTAAACGATCACCTCATGTCCCACGGCCTCGCGGAGACCCCCTGGGGGGGCTTTGGCGATTCCGGCCTGGGCAGGACCCACGGCGAAGCGGGCTTCCGGGAGATGTTGAAAGCCCAGGTGGTGGTGGACGATATCCTCCCCGGGGCCAGGCGGAACCTCTGGTGGCAGCCCTATTCGGAACGGACCTACCGGGGGATCCGGGCCATCACGGAGTTGTTGGCGGGAACCACCCTGGGCCGGCGGATCAAAGCCCTCCCCCAGGTCATGAAGATCGTTTTCCGTTATTGGGAAAAATGAGGGGTTGCTCCGGCCCGGTGTAAAAGGCCGTAAAGCTCCCCGGAAAGGGCGAACTGGTTTTTCCCGGTCCTCAGCAGGGCGATGCGCTGTTCCCGGGCGGTCGTTTCCATGTCCCGGGGGACGGGCCGGGAATTACAGATGATAATAACCGGGATGCGTTTCAGGGCCGCCACGGCCACGGTGTTTTTATGGGCCTGGATGGTCAACAGGGCGTCCCCTTCCGCGGCGTGGGCCAGCACGTCCGAAAGCAGGTCCGACGTATACCCCCCCCGGAGGGGTATATCCTCAAATTCGTCCTGGATGATTTCGGCCCCCAGGATACGCGCGGCTTCCCGGATCGTCATCCATTCCCCTTAAAAACGCATCCCCCGGCGGCTAAAAACACCCCTACCATTCCCGGGGGATAAAACCATCGGGGACATCTATCTTCGCCGTATCCCCCGCTTGCTCGATCACAAAAAAACCGCTTTTTATGGCAAAGGGTTTTACCCCCTCGGGAATTACCGCCCCCGCCACCGCCCCCAGGAACTTCCGCGAATCCTGGTGTTCGTCGGCATAAACCCGCAGTTTGCCCATCCGGTCGATATGTTCTTTGACGTCATCAACGGTCAACTTTGACTTTACTTCCACCGCCAGGGCGACGCTGCCGTTTTCAAGGAGGACGTCAACCTCCGTCAGGAACGAATTATCGGCATCCTTAATTTCCACATCGATGCTGGTTTTTCTAAACTGAAAACCATAGCTTTTGAATTTTTCCAGAAGATTAGGCGCCACGAGATGTTCGACCAATTCCCCCACCCGGTTGCCCAATTTGCTGATTTTACGGTCCGTTTCCCGGGACATCTCCCGGATGCGGTGATCCGTTTCCCAAGACATCTCCCGGATCTGACGGTCCGTTTCCCGGGACATCTCCTGAATCCGGCGGTCCGTTTCCTGAAACATGGCCCATACTTTTTCAAAGGTCAGGCCCATTTGGGGTTCGCGGTGGGTTTCCGTACTCATATATAAAAAATATATACTCCCTTTGATATACCTGTCAACATGAATTTTTCCGCCCTGGGCGGCCGGTTGTGAGGAAATTCCTTTTGCTTTCCTAGCCTTTTCCCAGGATATACCGTTCAATAATTTCGGCTACCCCGTCGTTGTCGTTGGTTTTTTCGGTGATAAATTCAGCGATATCCTTGATTCGATCGTCCCCGTTCACCATGGCAACCCCCACCCCGGCCCAGCGTATCATGGCCTCGTCGTTCATGGAATCCCCAATGGCAAGTACCGCTTCCCGGGGTACGTTGAGTTTTTCCGCCACCGCTGCCAGGGCTGTTCCTTTGTCGGTATGGGAGGGAAGGATCTCCAAAAAATAGGGTTTACTGGTAAAAATAGTGGCTTCCTCACCGATATAGGTCCGGATCAGGCTCTCCAGGGGGCGGAGCGTCATGGGATCCCCCGGTATCAGGAGCTTATGGCAGCCCGCTTCCACCATACTCCGGAAATTTTCCACCACCACCTGCCTCAGCCCGGTTATTTTTTGATCATAATCGGCAAATTCATTGGACTGGGAGACATACATGATATCGTCTTCATAAATTTGAACGGAAAAACCCTCCGCCGCCGCCAAATCGTAAGCCGTCAGGGCCGTCGAAGCGGGGAGTTGTATGTCGGCGATGATATTTCCCGTATCGCTTTCCTGAATCATGGTCCCATTATTACAGATCAAATATCCGGGCCGTTTGTGGAGTCCCAGAAGCCGGGCGAATCGTTCCATGGCCGCGGGGATCCTGCCGGAGGCCAGAACCACCACCACACCGGCCGCCTCAGCCCGTTTAATCGTATTCCTGGTCCTAAAGGAGATGCTGAGGTCAGACCGTAAAAGGGTGTCGTCCAGATCAATGGCAAGCATACGAATCGCTGTCATGGTATAAGAATAACCTCTTAAGCGCTACTATTCAATAGCAATAAAAAGTAATATTATGTTATAGTATGGGTAAAGTATACGTTTTTGTTAATCAAAAGGGAGGGGTGGGGAAAACAACGTCAGCCATCAATATAGGCGCCTTCCTCGCCGTCGCGGGAAAATCGGTTCTTCTCGTGGACTTTGATTCTCAGGCGAACCTTTCCAGCGGTATTGGGGTCGGCTCGGCCAAACCCGGCAGTTATGAGCTTATTTCCGGTTCCGTCCCCATCGATCAGGCCGTCCGAAGCACCGCCATCCCTGAGCTTTCGGTGATCCCCGCGGGTATCGATCTGTCCGGGGCGGCGGTGGAGCTTATTGAACAGAAGAACCGGGAATTTTATCTCCGAAATTCCCTGGAACCGGTGAGGGACCACTATGATTTTATCCTGATCGACTGCCCCCCCTCCCTGGGAGTGCTTACCCTGAACGGCCTGGTGGCCGCCGATGCGGTACTCATCCCCATGCAGTGTGAATATTTTGCCATGGAAGGGCTGTCCCTCCTCCTGAGTACCATTAAACGGATTCAAAAGGGCCTTAATCCCGTGCTGAGTATCGGGGGGATCTTTTTCACCATGTACGATTCCCGGACCAGGCTTGCCCAGGAGGTGATAAAACAGGTGAGCGGCTATTTTAAAAACCTGGTTTTTTCCACGGTGATACCCCGGAACGTCCGGCTCTCGGAAGCCCCCTCCCATGGGTTATCCATTTTCCAGTACGACCCTCAATGTTCCGGCGCCCGGGCCTATAAAAGCCTGGCCGATGAGGTGCTGATCCGTGCCCTCTAAATACGGCCTGGGAAAGGGGCTGGAGGCCCTGCTTCCCCTGGAGGAGGATGCCCCGGGGGTTCCGGGAAACGGGGAAATTCTCCTGCCCCTGGACAAGCTCAAGACCAACCCCAACCAGCCCCGGAAGACCTTTGAGGAGGAATCCCTTAAGGAATTGGCGGATTCCATCCGGGAACAGGGGATCATCCAGCCCATCATCGCCGAGGATGCCGGGGACGGCTCCTATACCATTGTCGCCGGGGAACGCCGCAGCCGCGCCGCCCATTTGGCGGGCCTCCGGGAGGTGCCGGTCCTTATCCGCAACTATTCCGATGAAAAACGCCTGGAGGTCGCTATCATCGAAAACGTCCAGCGGGCGGATCTGAACCCCATTGAGGAGGCGGCGGCCTATAAGAACCTCATGAAAATCACCGGCATGTCCCAGGACGAGGTAGCCGCCAAGGTCGGGAAAAACCGTTCCACCGTGGCCAACGCCCTCAGGCTCCTCCGCCTCCCCGATCCCATGCAAAAAAGCCTTGAAACCGGGAAAATTTCCCCGGGTCATGCCCGGGCCATCCTTTCGGTGTTGACCCCGGAAGGGCAGGCCCTCCTTTTTGAGGAGATCCTCTCCCGGAACTACTCGGTTCGGGAGGCGGAAAACCGTTCGGCCTCCCTCAACGAGGGCGCCCCCAAAAGCGGGACCAAGGCCAAGGCGGCCCCAAAACGGGACCCCCAATTACAGGCCATGGAACAAAGGTTTATCGACGCCTTGGGAACCAAGGTCTCCATAAACGGGGACTTTAAACGGGGGTGTATTCAGATCGATTATTATTCCATGGAAGACCTGGAACGGCTGTTTGAAATTTTAAACCCCCTCCCGCCGGATTAAGCCCAGAGTTTTTCCGGATATACCCCCCGGGCGGTAAGGTCCGCGATCCGGCCGGCCGCCGCTTCCCGATCCTCCTTATAGGTTACCCCAAACCAGTCGGAATCCGCCTTGAGGACCCGGATTTTGATGATGTTGTTTTTGATAAACCAGTCCGCCGCCTTGGGCAGGTAACATTCGCTTTTGGGCTGGGCGCCGGAGGTTTTAAGAAAATCCTCAAAATAGGTCCGAAAGTGGGGGAGTATCCCCGGAGGATACCCCCAAAAGTTCATGGAAACCGGGGTGTCCGGGGCCAGGGGCTCGATGCCGCCCTCCGGGGCGGTATTGAAGATCCTGCCGTCCTTTTTTTCTATGGATAAAAGCTCCTTCACCGAAGTCAGGAAGCCGTTTTTTACTTCGCAGACCCCCCGGGTAACCGTCCCCTGGGGGCTGAGGGTTTTTTCCAGGGCATAGGGGACAATGGCCGCTTCCTCCGGCGCCGGCCCGGAGAGGTATTTCCCCATTACGGCAAAGGCTTCCCGGCCGTAAAAATCATCGGCGTTTATCACCGTAAAGGGGGCGTCTATCTTTTCCGCGGCGCACAGCAGGGCGTGGGCGGTTCCCCAGGGTTTGGTCCGGTTAATACGGCGGCTTTCCGCGAGCACGGCGGGGGGGATAAGGCTGTCCAGCTCCTGAAACGCCACATCCCCCTGCACCCCGGTCCCCATCCGGCTCAAAACGAGGTCCCTAAAGTCCTTTTCTATATCACGGCGGATCACAAAGAGAATTTTTTCAAACCCCGAACGGAGGGCGTCGTACACCGAATAATCCAGCAGCACTTCCCCGTTTTTTCCCAGCCTGTCCATTTGTTTAAGGCCCCCGTAACGGCTTCCCATTCCCGCGGCCAAAACAACCAAAATTGGTCCCTTCATATCGTTCTCCTTCTCCTCTAGTTATAGCCGATATTCGCCGCATTGTATACCAAACCCGCCGGCGGGCCGCTCTTTTTCAGGACAAACGCATAGAAATTCGCGTCCTCCTCTTTTGGGCGCATTTCCGGCGCAAAGCACCGGAAACCGGGCTTTCCGCTCCAATTCCTTACGGTATTTCCGCTTCAATCCCTTGCGCGTTTCC
>JAIRMO010000086.1 GCA_031258625.1 Spirochaetaceae bacterium
TGCACCCTGCAAAACATATCGGTAATGAAGTATCTGAAAGAAAGATTAGCCCTTTCTTTTGGCCTTGGTTTATCACCGAATTCCATAAATTTAACCGAATAACCGTGAACGGTTACGAAAAAAATATCATCGATGAAGTTGAACGGATCGCTTTGCGTACTTATGATGTTTTAGAGGGAAATATTTTTGGCCGTGTAAATGCAGAATTAACGGTAAATGGAAACACTCTTACCTCAACCCCGAGTTCTTTTTATACCGAATTTGATCAAAACAACACCCATGTTGTACTCAATGTCAGTAATGCCGCCATTGTGAATGGCAGGCGGACCGAAAATTCATTGATAGATATTGATTGTACCCACGATTTCAACTGTGATTCCAATCAGTTTTTTGTGTCATATAAAGAAGCCCTGGAAAATGCCCATACGGTGAACAAACAGGTCTTTTTTGGATTGCTCAAAGAAGACCTGGTCAAAACGTATAATCCGGAGTATGGGTATGACAAGTAGTATTAGCGTCAATTCATTCTTCACAAGCTATGATTCTCAATTTTCGGCGTTTCTACGGTTATCCGGAACAGGTGTGCAGATACCTAAATTCTATCCTCGCGAAAATATAAATATTCCAGGGTATTATCTTATAGATAATGTGGATTGTCATGTTTTGGATGCCATAAGCAGATATCAAAGGCTGAGCGGCCCGGAATTTGATTTTTCTTTAGCCGGTCCATTGCTGCGGGCGCTTAAATCTGTCCGGCGTATAGTGGTTTCATGAATTACCTTTTATGAAGACGGAGCAAAGATCAGGATACAATTTGCCAAAACTGATTTTATCATTGATTTTGACTTTGAAGAGCCGGATTCCATATTCATTACTACATTCAAAAATGGAAGGATGTTTGTCAAGGATTGTAAGATTAGTGATTTACAAAAGACCTTGGAGCTTTTTTGATGGGCTTATACCCAAAGGCGTTACTTCCACATCATACGTACCCCGCCAGCCTGCATGGTGAAGAAATCTTAGACTGTTTTTTTGTTCGGGAAACAAACGAAAACCTCTATAATTCTTTTCAATTCCGGTTTCGATTCAGATGATCTCATAAGAAGGATAATAGTACCTCCCACGCCTAAGCGGGACGTGTTTGAGCTTTCAATTTTTTTATACGGATATTACCGTGAAGCTCATACCGGTATCAGGCCGGCCTGTAAATCATTAAACACAGCCTGGGATAATAGTGTTGATATACCGGCAGAGGATATACCCTATACACAAGCGGATATGTTCCCGTTGTTTTTATCCGCGGCAAAATTATACAAGCGGCCCATAGATTTTTCAGGTGAAAAATTGGTTTCTTCATTTTCACACAGGCCAACCAGGATCAACTATTGGCACTTTCAACTTTTTACCCAAGATGATACGGGGAAGGTTATCCCAAGAAATCAGGATAACTCCAGATTGAGGCATCTTGCAAAACATATCCTTGAAAATATCGTCATCCCGGCGATATGTCCCATAACGGAGGTCAAAGGATTCCAAAGGATCGAGTTTGATGGCATAGCATAGTAAATGATCGCGGGGCGGAGCGATCCGCCCGTTTTCCCGTGGCGCCCGCCATACCCCCTGGAAAAACCTACATAAATGTAATATTATATCGCTATGGAACCTGAGATTACGGTTGAAACGGCGCCGCGGGATCAGAAACAGGCTGAGTTGGAGCTGCTTTTTGATATTGCCCGGACCCTGGATAAACATGTGGAACTCCGAAGCGCCCTGAGGCCGGTTTTGAGCCTCCTGGAGATCCGGGCGGGATTGACCTGGGGAATGGTTACCCTCCTGGATCGGGCCACGGGGCTGCTGAGGATCGAAGAGGCCTACGGGCTTATCCCGGAGGAAAAGGAGCGGGGTATCTACCGCCTGGGAGAAGGTTTGGTGGGCAGGGTTTTTGAGTCGGGCCTCGCGATTACCGTGCCGGATCTTTCCAGGGACGGCCATTTCCTCAACCGGGCAAAGAGCCGGACCAAGCAGGATATGGCGGGGCTTACCTATTATTGCGTTCCCATCCGTTCCGGGGGCGGCATCATCGGGACCCTCAGCGCCGAACGCCGGATCCGGGGGGATGATCCCGAAACCCAGATGGCCGGGGATCGGTCCTTTTTGGAACAGGTGTCCGCCATTATAGCGGACAGCGCCAAACTCCGGGAACGGATCATGGAAGAACAGTTCCGGAGCCGGAAAAAGGCGGCCTCCGATGTCCCCGGGGATGAACGGATGGTAAAGATCCCCGGGGGACGGATCGCGCCGGGGAGCGCCATCATCGGTACCAGCAAGAAGATGCGGAGCCTCCACGAAATGCTTACCCAGGTGGCCCCCAGCGACGCCACGGTGCTTATCACCGGGGAAAGCGGTACCGGCAAGGAGTTGGTGGCCGCGGAACTGCACCGCCTTTCCAAACGGTCCGGGCAGGTTCTGATCAAGATAAACTGCGCGGCCCTTCCCGAATCGATCATCGAGAGTGAGCTTTTCGGCCATGAAAAAGGGGCTTTTACCGGGGCGGTGAGCCAGCGTAAGGGCCGGTTCGAGCTTGCCCACCGGGGGACCATTTTCCTCGACGAAATCGGCGAGCTGTCCCCCCAGATCCAGGTAAAACTCCTCCGGGTGCTTCAGGAGCGGGAGCTGGAACGGGTGGGGGGCATATCCACGATCAAGGTGGATGTCAGGCTTATTGCGGCGACCAACCGGAATTTGGAGGAGGCTGTTGCCGCGGGCCAGTTCCGGGAAGACCTCTATTACCGGCTCAATGTTTTTCCCCTGCACATCCCCCCCTTGCGGGAACGGAAAAGCGACATCGTCCTTTTGGCGGATCACTTTGCGGAAAAATACGCTGAAAAAAACGGTAAACTCATCAAACGGATCTCCACCCCGGCCATCGACCTTTTAACCAGTTATTCCTGGCCCGGGAATGTCCGGGAGCTGGAAAATTGTATTGAACGGGCGGTGATCCTCTCCACCGACATGGTGATCCACTCCTATAACCTTCCCCCAAGCCTGCAATCGGCGGTTTCGACCCACACGGAGCCGACCACCACCCTGGAGGCGGCCCTCTCCCGGCTTGAGAAGGAGCTTATCGTGGAGGCCCTGAAAATCAGCGGGGGTACTATGGCCGCGGCGGCCCGTCAGTTGGGCATCACCGAACGGCAGATAGGGCTGCGGGTCCATCATTACGGGATAAACTGGCGCCTCTATAGAAATACAAAAATGTAGGAATGCCATTTTTTGCCTACGTTTTTGTAGGAAAATTTCGTCTATTTTCTCCGAAAAATGAAAAATCGAAGGGGCAAAAAGATGAATTTCGCGGGCCCGATCCGGCCTTTTCCCGTTTCGGTCTTGATTTTCCCCTAAACTCAATAAAAAACCGCCGCTTTTTCCCCTCTCATCAAAAAAACGGGGGTTTATTCTAAAATTTGGCGTAGTTTCTGCTAGATACAATAAAACAACTTATGAGGAGGACAAAAAAATGCGAAAGAAAATTGTTGTTTTGGCGATCATTCTGCTGTGTGTGGGGGGCGCCCTTTTCGCTCAGGAGGAGTTTTCCCTGAACGACGCCATGGATATGGTTTGGTTGTTCCTTGGGGCATCGCTGGTATTCATCATGCAGGCGGGGTTTGCCATGGTAGAAACGGGTCTGACCCGGGCAAAAAACGCCACCAATATCGTCATGAAAAACCTGATGGATTTTTGTTTCGGGGCCATTGTGTACTGGGCAATCGGCTGGGGTTTCATGTACGGGACCGATGCCCTGGGGGGGCTTATCGGGAGTTCCGATTTCTTTAAGGGTATTATGGACGATCCCGTGTATTACCGGGACTGGTTCTTCCAGGTCGTTTTCGCGGCCACCTCGGCAACCATTGTTTCGGGGGCCATGGCGGAACGGACTCAGTTTAAGTCATACCTTATTTACACCTGTTTTATATCGGCGATAATCTATCCCATCTCCGGCCACTGGATCTGGGGCGGGGGGTGGCTGGCGAATCTTGGGTTCCACGACTTTGCCGGTTCCACGGTGGTCCATTCCGTGGGCGGATGGGCGGCGCTGATGGGCGCCCTGGTCCTCGGCCCCCGGCAGGGCAAATACGTAAAGGGAGCGGACGGGATCATATCGGTCAAAGCCTTTCCGGGGCACAATATCCCCCTGGCTATGCTGGGGGTATTCCTCCTCTGGTTCGGCTGGTATGGGTTTAACGGGGCTTCCACCCTTTCGGGAACCAGCCCCGATATCGCCCGGGTCTGCGTTACCACGACCCTGGCGGCTTCCGCGGGAGCCATCGGCGCCCTGATCTTCTCCTGGCTCTGGTTCAAAAAGCCCGACGCCTCCATGACCATGAACGGCGCCCTGGCGGGTCTGGTGGCTATTACCGCCCCCTGCGGGGTGGTGTCCCCCGGCGCGTCTATTGCCATCGGCCTTATCGGCGGGATATTGGCGGTCCTTTCGGTAGAATTTATCGACAAGGTCCTCAAAATTGACGACCCCGTGGGGGCATCGTCGGTACACCTGAGCTGCGGTATCTGGGGCACCCTGGCGGTGGGTATCTGGGGTAATATCGAAGGGACCGCGGTGGGGCTGCTCCACGGCGGCGGCCTCGCCCAGCTTGGGATTCAGGCCCTGGGAATAATCTCCGTCGGGGCATGGGCGGCCCTGACGAGCCTCATCCTCTTTTTGGTGATCAAGGCCATCACCGGTCTCCGGGTCAGTCCCAAAGAAGAGCTGGTGGGTCTCGATATAACCGAACACAAGGCCGAAGCCTATACGGGCTTCCAGATCTTTAGCAACATGTAAGGAGGCGCAAAATGAAACTGATTATTGCGTATATACAGCCCCATGTGTTGAATGAGGTTAAGCAGGAACTTTACAAGGCCGAAGTTTATAAGATTTCGGTAACCAACGCCATGGGATGCGGGCAGCAAAAGG
The DNA here is from genome assembly GCA_031258625.1 of Spirochaetaceae bacterium. GTDB lineage: Bacteria > Spirochaetota > Spirochaetia > Treponematales > Breznakiellaceae > JAIRMO01. The sequence continues at coordinate 4,967 of JAIRMO010000086.1, forward strand.
GTTACACCGAACAATACCGGGGGATTGAAATTGAGGTCAATCTATTGAAGAAAGTCCGGGTAGAAATTGCGGTAAACGATAATTTCGTTAAACCCACCATCGACGCCATTATCCGGGGCGCCCGGAGCGGCGAAATCGGGGACGGCAAGATCTTTGTGCTTCCCATCGAGGAATGTATCCGGATCAGAACCGGCGAAACCGGGTCGGTGGCGATTGGGTAGGGGGGGACGGTCCCCCAGGACGCTTCCTGGCGTCTAAGGCTGGTTAAAACGGCCGGCGTAAACCAAGGGGCGCAGCCCAGGCTGCGCCCCTTGGTTTGTTGGGACGAATTAGGGATTTTACGCCGGAGAAGTAACCCAAGATCGTCGTCCGCAACGATTTTGGGGTTAAGCCAGGTTAAAGCATTATGTTGGGGTATTAAACCGGACTCCCGAATGGGGAAGCCCTAATGACACTGAACCGCCACCTTAGTTTGTGTGCAGCATACTTCTTTTTTCATTCCGCCGGACAATTATCCAGTTAAAAATCAGCGCCAGGATGAGTACTCCGCCCCAAATAACGTCTCGGTAAAAATTGGAAATATGCTCAAACATATTAAGCCCCGATGAAAGAAACTGTAGGATAAACACCGCCAAGGTAACTCCCCGAATAGTACCGAAGCCACCATTGGGGTCTACCCCCCCCAATACCGCAATAAGGACGCATTGCAGGGTATAGGTAGCGCCGTAATCGGCCTTGGCGGAATTGGCCCTGGCCATCATAATAAGCCCTGCTATTGATGAAAGAAGTCCCGAGAGCATATAGGTCCCCATGAGGATCCGGGTGTTTTCTAACCCCGCATAAATCGCCGCCCTTGGATTTGTTCCCACCAGATAGAGTTTGAGGCCGAAGCTGGTTCTCCCCAACACCGCACCTATGGCAACAGCGGCCAAAACATAGAGTATGAAGGGGACCGGTAAAAGGCCAAATAATTCCGTATTTCCAATCTGGGAATACAGGATCGGCAATCGTGACAAAGGCCGGCCTTCGGTCATAACGATGGCAAAGCCGGTAAAGAGCTGTTGAGTTCCCAAGGTAGCAAGGATCGCGGGAATTCTCAACCGGGCAATCAGAAAGCCGTTAAAGGCGCCTGCAGCTATTCCCACCACCAGGGCCAGCAAAACCGCTATCACGATGGAAAAAGCAACGGTCTCCACCGGCGCCCCTCGGGGCGCCATAGCGATGAGGTATTTTGCGGCAAATATAGCGGACAGGTTAGCGGTCCCCACCACCGCCAAATCGATGCCCCCCGATATCATGGTCAGGCTGACACCGATGGCCATGATTCCGTATTCCGGAAATTGGGTTGCCATGGAAATAAAATTACCCTTCTGCAAAAAAAGAGCGGGCTTAAGGAATCCCATCAGGATAAACACACCGGCAAACACAAAGAACAACCGGACCACATTTTTATCTTCATCTCGCTTAGGTCTTAAGAGAGAATCTGCTTTTTTATCTGCCATTTTTCACTCCATAATTTATCCCTCGGTTGCCGCATGGAATTCGAGTGATTTTTTCCTGCCTCGTATAAAACTTTCACCACTTGACCTATATGCCGAAACACCGGTACCAATAATGATAATTGCTCCGGTGAATACCTTCTGCCAATAGGTAGGTACCCCGATAAGAATAAGGCTATTGGACATGATAGTCATCAGGGCAATCCCCATGATGGCACCTGTCAAGGTACCCAAACCTCCGGTGACTCGAGCGCCCCCCAGTACCACTGCGGCGATAACGGTCATTTCCATGCCGTTCAGGTTGGTGGGATGACAGTTCCTAATCATTGATGCCCTAGCGATACCGGCAATTCCCGCCACTGCTCCGACAAAGCCGTAAATAAACATCTTGATACCGATTGTATTGAATCCCGCCCGCTGGGCGGAAACCTCATCTCCACCGATGGCGAAGATTCCCCGGCCCAGCATGGTATAGCGGAGCAGAATGAAAACAAGGATAAGGATACCCAAAAGGACAAATATGGTAACGGGCATCTCGGAACCCAGGTTCAACACCGAATTGTACACCTTAAACAGATAAGTTTGACCGTGGCGTCGCATGGACTCAGGGACGGGAATTTCATGGGCTCCCAATACCCCTTGCATGATACCGATAAAGAGGCTTGAGGTACCCAGGGTCACCACCAAGGTGGGGAAATGAAACCAGGCGATAAGTACCCCGTTTAAGAGACCCATCGCCAGCCCAAAGAGCGCCCCCATTGTATAGGGAAGCAGTACTGTTCCGCTGTAATCCCCCGGTAACAGGATGGATGTCGTAACATACATGGCCAATGAAGCAATGGCGGTAAAGGATATGTCAATACCGCCGGACACAATCACCATCAAGGCCCCGATGGAAAAAAGGGCCGG
>JAIRMO010000089.1 GCA_031258625.1 Spirochaetaceae bacterium
ATCCCCGGAGCCCAATTCCAGGATAAGCTCCACCTCGCTTTTGGACAGTTTGAGGGACCGGGCTATTTCATCCACCGACCATCCCTGGCGGTGCAGTTTTATCACATTCTCCCGGACCGACCGGGGGGGAGCGCCCTTTTCCCGGGAGGCCCCCTTCCCCTGTTCTCCCCCCTTGAGGATGGTGCCCACAAGTTTAAGCTGGTCCTGAATCTGCCGGTTCAACTCGTCAAGCCGGGTTTCGGTCCGGGCAAGCCATTCCCGGGCAACCTGCATGGATTCGATCCGCCCCTCAATATCCGCAAGGCTTAGGTCCAGGGTGGAGAGTTTCTCCGACGCTTCCTTGGCCTTCTCGTTATCCTGGCTGAGGGTTTCTACGGAGAGCCGGACTGATTCCAACTCTTCGGAGAACCGGCCCAGATCTTCGTCGATCCGCTGTACCGCGGCTTCCGTTTCCTGCAGTATTTTAAAGTTACGATCAATACCGGTATTGGTCGCATCCAGGGTCTGATTTTTCTTTTCTATCCGTTGATATTTCTCTTCTACGTCCGCCATGGCATCGCTTAACTGCCGGATCCGGATCTGAATGGCCTGGAGGCTATCATCGGAAGTGGAAATCTGGGCGAGTTTTTCTTCCACTGCCTGGGAAGTTTGAAGAATCCTGCCGAAATCCGCTTCCATAAGCTCAATCCGGCGTTTTTCCGAAAGAAAACGGGTCATCCGGGAACTGATGTCGTCTTCCAGGCGTTTTATCTTGATGAACTGGGCTTCCAATTCGGCGGCTTCGGACCGGCGCTGATCCAGACTGGCCATATCGGCCTCCAGATCCTCGATATGGTGTTCCAATTCGGTTTTTAACTCGCCGGCCTTATCGAAAAGTTTGGTCTGATTGACAAAATCTTTAAGATGCCGCTCCGCTTCTCTAATGGCCCCATCCAAATTGCGGGCCTGTTCGTCGGAACGGGCAAAAAGCTCCGTGCGGTGGATCGCCACTTCCTCGTGGATCTCCTCAATAGAGGATCGGATTGCCGCAAGGCGTTCGTCACTTTCCGCGGCAAGCTCCCGTGCCCGGCGGCGGGCTTCATCAATGGTGTTGTCCGCGTCCCGGAGCTGGGCGGAAAATTTGTATTGCCATTCCTCGGTCTCCCGGCGGGAGCTTTCCAGCAGCCCGGTAATTTCACGGTTCCGTTCGTCCACCAAATCGGAAAGGCCCTTGAGGGCCCCTTCCAGTTCCCGCTGGTGCTGCTTGAGGGTTTCCGCCATAGACAGCCCGTAGCGGCCGATTTCCATTTTGACGCTTGTTTCGGCGGTCCCCCGGGCCTCCTTCAGATCCCGGTCGAGTTGTTCTTTAAAAGCCGCCAGGGATTGATCCGCCTGACCCATTTGTTCCCGGATTCCCTCCTCAAAGGCCCCGGTTTCAGCCTTGAGGTGTTCCAAATCCACAATAAACCGATCGTGCTGTTCCTGCAGGCGGCGTTTGAGTTGTTCCGTGAAGGTCATTTCCACGTTCCGGCGTTCCGCCGCGGACTCATCCGCCAGGCTCTCCAATTTCGCGCCCATTTCGGCCTGCCATTCCTCAAGGTAGCGGTCAATATCCCCGCTCCGTTTGGAAAGGTCCTGGAGAAAATCGTCCTCAAAGAGTTTGAGTTTTTCCGAGACATTTTCATAGGCCTGGCCCTTGAGCGCCGCCAATCCCTTTTCCGTTTTTTCCATCTCGTCCTTGAGGATTTGAACGGCGGCGGTAAATTCGGCGGTTACCGCCCCGCGTTGTTGGGCCGATTCCCGTTCATAAAGGGCAAAATCCTGACGTACCCGCTCTTCGGTCTCCCGCATATAGTTGCGGAGTTCCATATCAAGCCGGGTGGTATCGTCCGCCAGGGTTTCAAGCTGCCGGTATTGGAGTAATTGGGCCGCCCGGTATTCTTCCAGCCGTTGATCCGCCGCTTCCAGGGCCTGTCCCTGGGCTTTTTCCGCGGCCAAAGTGAGCTGGGTTTCCAATTCGGAAATTGAATTGTCCATATAGAGCCGCAGATCCGTAAGCCCCTTTTCCACCGCCGCGGTTTGGGCGGAAACATTTTTTTTCTGATCGTCGAAGGCGGTTTCCAAGGCCGTCAGGGTGTCCCGGGCCTTGGCATCGGCGGCCTCCGCGGTACGCCGCCACTTTTCCAGGTTTTCCTCCGCCAGAGCCCCGGCTTTTTCCCCGGCGCTCCCCATAATCCGGACCATTTCCCCTTCGATCCGGGCGGCGCTTTCGGCAACATATTCCCGGAGCGCCCCGATACGGTCCTCCTGAACCGCTTCTTCGGCGATAATCCGCTGCTCTCCCCGGGCAATGATCTCGTCAAACTGTTTTTTGAGTTCCTCCATACGGGTTTCCAGGGTTTCGGTTTCCACGGCGATCCCCTGTTTTTCCCGGGCAATGGCTTCATCAAACCGTTGGCGCATTTCCTCCATACGGGTTTCCAGGGCATCGGTTTCCGCGGCGATTCCCTGCTCTCCCCGGGCAATAAGCTCGTCAAACCGTTGACGCATTTCCTCCATACGGGTTTCCAGGATTTTGGTTTCCGCGGTGATTCCCTGTTCGCCCCGGGCAATGACCCCGTCGAATTGTTTTTTGAGTTCCTCCATACGGGTTTCCAGGGTTTCGGTCTCCGCGGCGATCCCCTGTTTTTCCCGGGCAATGGCTTCATCAAACTGTTGGCGCATTTCCTCCATGCGGGTTTCCAAGGCATCGGTGTTCACGGCGATTCCCTGTTCACCCCGGGCAATAACCCCGTCGAATTGTTTTTTGAGTTCCTCCATACGGGTTTCCAGAGTTTCGGTTTCCACGGCGATCTTCTGTTCGCCCCGGGCAATGACCCCGTCAAACTGTTGGCGCATTTCCTCCATACGGGTTTCTAGGGTTTTGGTTTCCACGGCGATCTTCTGTTCACCCCGGGCAATGACCCCGTCAAACCGTTGGCGCATTTCCTCCATGCGGGTTTCCAGGGTTTCGGTTTCCGCGGCGATTTTCTGTTCGCCCCGGGCAATGACCCCGTCGAATTGTTTTTTGAGTTCCTCCATGCGGGTTTCCAGGGCTTCGGTTTCCGCGGCGCTTTTTTCTATCCGATCGGCGGAAGCGGCCTCCAGGGCCTCCAGGGTTTCCCGTACTTTGGCCTCGGCGGCCTCCGTGGTACGCTGCCACTTTTCCAGATTAACTTCCGCCAGGACCGCGGCCTTTTCTTCGGCCGCTCCCAGGACCCGGCGCATCTCTTCTTCGATTTGGACCGAGGTTCCCGCGGCTTGTTCCCGCAGCTCCTCCATCCGTTTTTCCAGGGACCGCGTATCATCGGACAGATTCGTCTCTATCCGGGAGATCTCCCCGCCGGCGTGGTTCCTGAGATCCGTCAACCGATCCTCCAGGGCGGTGGTTTCGGCGGCAACCGCTGTTTTTGTATCCGCGGCGGCCGCTTCCAGGGAAGCCAGGAACTGGCGGACCGCAGCCTCCTCCACGGCGGCATCCTGTTTCCACGTTTCCCGTTGGGTCTTGGCCAATTCCTTTAATTCTAAAAGTTCGTTTTTCCAGGTTTCTTTTTGTCCCCGGGCAAGTTCGTTTAGTTCCAGAACGTCCTTTTTCCATTCCTCCCGGTAGGCCTTTTGTTTTGCCTCAATTTCGATACTGTCGTTTTTCCATTCGTCTTTATAGGTTTTGATCAGGCCCTGGGTTTCGGCAACCTTGCTTTTGGCAGCTTCCTGATAGGCGTTGAGTTTTTCTTCCACCGCGGACTGATACCGCCGCACCCGATCCAGGGCCTGTTCCCGGAGTTTTACCAGGGCGGCGTCTTCCACTTTATCCGCCCGGGAGGCGGCCCGTTCCATGGCTTCGGTGAAGGTCCGCTGGATAAGTTCCATATCCCGGGCAAGATTTTCCTCCCGGTCCTTTTCAACCGCATCCACCGCTTCCCGGTGATCCTCAACCTTCCGTTCAATGGTTTCCGCCTGGGCCGTTAAATCCGATATGGCGGACCTGACCGAGGCGATGAGGGATTCCGCGGTCTGTTCCAGGGAAGCGGTATTTTCCCGTTCAAACCGGAGCTCCACATCGGAAAGCCCCCGTTCCAGGGCATCCAGTTTATCCCTGGCCCCGGACACCCGCTTGAGGACATTTTCCACAAAAGTTGATTCTTCCCCGATACGTTTGAGGTTTTCATCCACCCGGCCGGTCATCCGGGCCAGATCTTCCAGGGAAGTATCGTAGGCGGATATCCGCTCGTCAATCTTGGCCATCACCGCGGCCTTATCGGCGAATTCCTCATCCGTTACCTGAAGACGTTTTAACAGTTCCCGGGCGGACTTTTGCTGAACATCCAGTTCCAGGGCATAATCTTTGACCGCCGCTTCCCGTTCCGCCACATATTGGGTTAATTCGTCTTTAAGCCGTTTCCCGAATTCCCGGGCCAAATCTACCGACCGGTTATGCCGGTCCAAATATCGGAAGAGGATCAAAATCACTGTGAGGATACCGATGGTTAAAAGATTTCCAACCGTAAAAAAACTCATTACCCATTAATTTATCACATAATGGTACAATTGGCGATAGTCAAAAAAGATAAAATCCGCCTTCTTTGGGGAAGAAAAATGGGTTCTCCCCAGCAAACGGATCAAGGCCGTCCGCATCCCCGTTTTTTTAGCCCCCCCTACATCATAACGTTGGCTGTTCCCCACATAGAGGATCCGTTCCGGGGGAAGATCCAGGGAAGCGGCCAATGTAAAAAAGGGGAGGGGATCCGGTTTAAGCCGGCCGGTTTCTTCGGAACAAAGTACGGTATCCCAGAGCCCCCCCAGACCCAGGTATTCGAGTTTTTCTACCGGGGGAAAATCCGACAGAATCCCCAGCTTAAATCCCCGTTGCCGCAGGGCCTCCAGGGTTTCCCGGACATGGGTATAGGGCTTTATCTTCCGGAACAGGGGTTCCCAGCCCCGATAGATAAGCGCTTCGAGCCGTTCCTTGACTATCCGGGGCTCCTCCTTGAGGAATTTCGCCGCGATCCGGGCCTGGAGATCGTAGAAGGGGCCTTCGGAATTTTCGGCCCGGAGGATGTTCCGCGCCTTCCCCATGGCCCAAAGGAGTCTCCCGTGTTTTACGATAAAAGGCGCCAGGCGGATAAACAAGCGGTAATTTGGATAGAGGGTACCGTCCAGATCAAAGGCTATCCCGGCTAATTCCTGTTTCATTATTGGGTCCTACTATAGGGGAAACACATCCCTTATCCTAGGGGTCAAAAACCCCATCCACGGGGATACGGACCAGGTTGATGTAATGACCGGGGTAACGGACTTTAAAATTGGCAAAGGAAGTCTCCGCGGCGCTTTCAAAAAGGGCGATACAAAAATTACCCGTTTCAGTAAAATAGGGAATCAGTACCGCCACATGGAAGTGCTGGCGCATCCGGGGGGCGGGGCCTGTTTCGTTGTTCACCGAAGCCAGATAGATAAATCCGGGTTCATCAATAGCCAGGGTATAGAGCAGGGGGTGGAGCCCCTCGCTGCCGAATCCCGCGTTCCGCAAAAATCCCGGATAGGCTCTGATGGAACTTCCCTCCCGGTTCCGTTGAATCATCGAAACGAATTTTCCCTGTTGAACTTCAATTTCCTCGAGGACTCCAAAATCCGGGGACCGTAAAGAAGAGCCCGCCTGTCCGGCCAGGTTCCGGGTCCAGTCAAGCCCAAAAAAGGGATCCCGGAGCCGCTCGTAGAATTCGGAAAAGGAGGAAGTCCGATCCCCAAAGGGTTCCTTGAGGGGGGGGACGGACAGGCGTTTCCCCGTGTGGGGCCGTAGGATTCCGTCGACTATCCATTTGGCAAAGCCCGAACAGTTAAGCCCTTCCATTCCGTCCTGGGCTTCCAGGGTGTTGATAAGCACGTAACGGCCGTTTTCGTCTATGGCGCCGTCATCCCGAAACTGAAGTTCCGGCAGCCGCTGCCTGACCCTGCCGATGAATTCCCGGAGATCCCGGTACATACCGGGGTCCGGGTCGAAGTACCGGCGGGGAAAAAAAGCCCCCGCGGTCTTGAGGGCATCCTCCACCGGAATCACCAAAAGCCGTTCAAAGGGTATGCCCAGGGGCTGGGAACGGACCACATAGGCATCGTAAAGGACCACGTCCATCAGGCTTTTATCCTCGGCTAAAGGCCGGAACTGGACGTACATATAGGGATCGCTTCGCAGGAATATTCGGATCCGCTTGGGGCCCCCCGTATCCTTCCGGCGGGTCAATATCCACGATCCCTGGGCCCATCCGGGAAAGGTTCCCTCCAGCTCCCTTGCCAGGATGATCGTACATTCATCCCGCGCCCCTTCGGCCCGTATTTGGATCCGGTCTCCGCCGGCCAGGGTATATACCGAGGGGCTTTTTTCGAGGACCTTGCCGGGAGCTTCGGTTAACCAGGTGTTCTTAACGGAAATTCGCACGGGGGAATCATCCTGAATATACCGGGTAGGTACATCCAGGGCATAGGCGGAAATTAAAAAGCCCGGAAACAAAAAAGTAAAAAACACCCATCCCCGGTTCAGCCGAATTCGATTCATGGCCGGATCATCCCCCGCAGCGGTTAAGGCGTAACCGGATTCGTAGACTCATACTATCCTTCCTTCAATTATCGGTTCATCTTACCCGGCCCGGATAATCGGATCTTTCGCGTACCGGAGCGCCCGGGGCAGGGATCGAACACCCTTCGCCAAAATTCTAGGGATCCCGGGGGGGATCAAAAATCAGTTTTTCCAATTCCCGCTCTAAACAGGTTAGACGATCATCCAACTCCTGAAGCCGGCGCAGGGTATACTGTTTTTTTTTATCCCACAGACGTTCAAGGGTTTCATCCAGAAGCTCCTCAAAGGAGGGGGGATCCGAAAGAACCAATTTTTTAGGATCCCCCACTAAAACTGATCGCCATTTTGAAAATGTTCCACCACCGGATCATATTTCGGATAATCATAGGCCCGTATAAAAACCGCCACCGCGATAAAAGCGATAAGGATCAGAACCAACTTCCGCATATAACCTCCTGTTGGGCCATATGATATAATGTCTTTAGTATATGTTTATGGAGTAAGTAATTCAAGGGGATTAACCGCCTTTCCGTTTTTGAATATTGCGAAATGCAGATGGGGGCCGGTACTGTAACCGGTACTGCCCACTTCTCCTATTTTAGCGCCCTGGGACACATAGGCGCCCTGTCCCACCGAGGTAGCGTTCATATGGGCATATAATGTTTGAAATCCGTTGCTATGCCCCATAATAATATATTTACCGTACACCGAGTTAAATCCCAGGGTAACGATCCTTCCCTCCATGGCGGCCTTTATGGGGGTACCGGTAGGGGCCGCCAGATCCAGGGCCGCGTGGTACCGCCTGGCCCCGCTGATAGGATCATTCCGCCAGCCGTAGGGGGAGGTAAGCCTTCCCCGGATGGGGTAGATAAAAAGTTCCCCCAGGGCGCGTTTGAGATCTTCGGCCTTCATTTTGGCGCCGGGAATAAAAAGTACCGTTCCGGGGTTAATCGAGTCATTTTGGATATTATTGGCGTCCAGGATAGCCTCCAGGGGTACGCCCTGGGCGGCGGAGATTCTTGACAGGGTATCTCCTTTTTTTACCGTATAGGGGATCCCGTCCATATTGGGGATTCGGATCACCTCCCCAACCCGCAGCCGCCGGGCATTGGTAATATCATTGGAAGCGATAAGGGCATCCATGGAAATAGATCGGGCGGCGGCGATCTTTGAAATGGAATCTCCCCGCTTGATCGTATAGGATTCCCAGCCAAAAGATTCCAGGAGATCCAGGGGAATTTTGTCCTCCCTGTCAGGAACGATCTCCGGGGCAAGTCCGGCATAGGAAATTAAATGTTGTCTCAGCCCTTCCCCTTCGACGGGTGTTAGAACCGGTAAGCCGGGGTATGAATTCCGCAGGAAAAGGAAACCCAAAAGGATCGCCCCGGTAACCGCGAGAAATAAAAAGGGAATATCAAGACCCCCGATGGTATGGGTTTTGGCGTCCCCCGGTTTCCTGAAAACCGGGAACGGCCGGGAACGGAAGGGGGAATATCCCGAAGGTTTGTTTTTTTTACGGAGCCGTCGAAAACGAATCGGATGTTGATCCTTCAGATCCAGCGGCTTATGGGCCTGGTATTCCCTAAAAAAAGATCCCCGCTTCCGCTGATAGATATGCTGCCCCTGAATTATATCGGTCATCATACTGGTTTATCGACATAAATTGAAGGAACCATTATACTAAGTCCATGGGGCTGGAGACGAATCCCGGGAAAGCCATATTGGGGGCCTTTTTTGTGGCGGTTATGATGAAGCTCTTTTGTTTCGATTTTGTGATCGCCGAAGGTCAATCCATGACGCCGGTAATTACCAGCGGCTCCGTACTTGTGGTGAGCCGTCTGTCCTACGGGTTACGTCTTCCCCTGACCGGCCGGTACCTTTTCCGGTGGTCTCAGCCTCATGTGGGGGACGTGGTGGTTTTTTACACTCCCCAGGGAGAAATCGCGGTAAAACGTTGCGCCCGGATTACCGAAAAGAACGAATTTATAGCCCTGGGGGATAACAGCGTCGATTCCTATGACTCCCGTTCCTATGGTCCTGTTCCGGTTTATCATATTATAGGCAAGGTTTTAGGAAAATGACCGAAAAAAAGGATAGGGCGGGTGTTTTATTGGTTTTTTTAAAACACCCCGGATAAGACATGGATATGGCTGAAAAAAAAATAGAGAAAAAATCTCAAATCCCCAAACGTTTTTTTGTTTTTGCCGCTTTGTTTGCCCTGGCGGCGCTGACGGTTTTTATCCGGTATACTGTCCTGATGCTCAACCGGCCCCCGGTGGATGTCCGGGCTCCGGGCCGGTCCCCGGTTGAACGGGGCCCCATCCTGGATCGGAACGGCCGAATTCTTGCCCTGGAAACCAAACTGGGGAACATCACCCTTTGGCGGCCCGGGATCGGCGATCCGGACCTTCTCTGTGGGGAACTTGCCCCGGTGTTAAAAATGTCCGCCGGGGAAATCCGGGAACGGATCTATTACTCTCCCAGTGATTTTATCTATCTGAAAAAACAGGTGGGCCGGTCCACCATACAGGCCGTGGAAGCCCTCAAGGCCGGCGGAAACCTGGGGGGGGTCAACATCGAAATTATCCCGGGGCGGATCTACCCGGAACAGGAATTGGCCGGCCAGATTATCGGCTTTGTGGGGGATGATAATCAGGGGCTGGCGGGAATTGAATACGCCTTTGAGACGGAACTCACCCGGATCGGGTTGGGGCAGGATGAGGATACGGGGGATAAAACCAACCGGATCGGTAATCAGGTGGTACTCACCATAGATGTTACGGTCCAGTATATCCTTGAAGGGATCGCCGCCCGTATCCTGGAGGAAAATAAGGCCGAAGCGGTGATGTTCCTGGCCATGGATCCCCGTTCCGGGGATATTTTGGGGTCCGCCTCCCTCCCCGGATTTAACCCCAATAACATCAAGGATTCGGATGAAAACACCCGGATGGACCGGACCGCGGTCTGGTCCTATGAGCCGGGATCGGTGTTTAAGGTTTTTTCCCTTTCCGCCCTGATGGATTCCGGGGCTATAGATGAGGAGACGGTTTTTGTCTGTAACGGCCATTATGAACGGACCACCAATCTGGGGGAGCGGATCGTGATCAATTGCCTTTCCGCCCACGGCCCGGTAACGGCCCGGGAGATCATCATCTATTCCTGTAACGCCGGGGCGGCCTATGCCTCGGACCGGTTGGGGGGGGAACCCTTTAATCGGTTAATCCGAAACTTCGGTTTTGGTTCCCGGACCGGGGCGGGACACCCCGGGGAAACCTCGGGGTTCCTCCAGGCGCCGAACCGGTGGTCGGAACGATCCAAGCCCACCATCGCCATGGGACAGGAGATCGCCGTTTCCGCCCTCCAGATGCTCCAGGCCGCCACCGCGGTGGCCAACGACGGTGTCCTGGTTCCCCCCCGGATCATCTCCCGGATAGTGTCCGGGGACGGGAAACAATCCGAGCCCTATAACTCCGGCTCCCCCCGGCGGGTCCTCAAGGCGGAAACCGCCCGGAACATACGGCAGTACATGGTGGACGTAACCTCCAACATAGGAACGGGGTGGCGGGCCAACGTGGAGGACCTTTCCCTGGCGGTTAAAACCGGTACCGCCGAACTCATCGATCCCCTCACCGGGGCCTATTCGAAAAATGACTTTATTGCCAGTTGTATGGCCATGATTCCGGCGGAATCCCCCTCCCTGGTTCTCTACCTGGTCATCATAAAACCCCAGGGGGATTTCTATCTGGGGGGGCGTATCGCCGCGCCCCCTATCCGGGAAGCCGCCGAAGCGCTGGTGGATTACCTGGGGATACCCCGGGGTAAAAATCCCCAGGTTGTCCATTCCGGATCGGTAACTATCCCCAAGGATGAAACGCCGATCCTTTCGGATACGGTCCCGGATTTTTCCGGTTATTCAAAACGCAGCCTTCTCCCCCTGCTCCTCCAGGATGAGGTGCATATTGAAATTACCGGCGAAGGCTGGGTGCGCCGTCAGTACCCCCCCCCGGGAACGCCCCTTTCTCCGGGGGACACCATCACCTTGGAATTGGAATAACCGGCCGGCGGCGGAAGGGGAGGACCGATGGAACCCTGGGACACCAATATGCGGATCCTCAAAGCCCGGTACCCGGGATTGGCGGAGGAACTCAACCGGGAGCCGGAGTCTCCCCGGAAAATCCTGGTGGAAAAAAGCGCCGCCGGGGACCCTACCCTGATCGTCGGGGGGCTCCACATTCATTCCCCCCGGGATCCGGTTCGGGAGGGGCGGCGGCTTGCCTCCGCCTTGACCGGCGGCGGCCCCCTGGTGGTTCTGGGGTTCGGCCTGGGATATGCCGCGGAAGCCGCCGCGGCGGCCAAGCCGGAGCGGCCCCTGATCATCCTGGAACGCCACGGGGCGGTTCTGAAAAAAGCCCTGGAAACCAGGGCTTTGGGGGAATTTCTCCGGGACCGCCGGCTCGTCTTTATCCTCGGCGGAACCGGGGAGGGGATCACCGGGGCCCTCGGGCTTTTTGAAGGGCCCTCCCCGGGGGAGGGGAAGGCCCCGGAAATTCTTAGAAACCGGGCCCTGATGCGGCTGGACGAAGCCTGGTACGCCGGGGTGGAATCCCATATCCGGACCTGGGTCTCCCGGGAGGACGTGAATCTGGCGACCCTCCGGCGTTTTGGCCGGCGCTGGGTACGGAATCTGGCCCGGAACATGGAAGCCGTCCGGGATCTGCCGGGAATTTCCCGGCTGGCGGGCTGTCTGGCCGCCGGCGCCGGGGCTTCATCGGGACCGCCGGTACTCCTGGTGGCGGCGGGGCCTTCCCTGGACAGGGTCCGTACCCTGCTCCCCGCCTTTGCGGAACGCTGTGTCCTGGTGGCGGTGGATACCGCCCTGAGGCTCCTCCTGGAACGGGGGGTTACCCCCGATTTTACCCTGGTGGTGGATCCCCAATACTGGAACGCCCGGCACCTGGACCGGACCGCGGCGCCGGGGAGCTGCCTTATCGCCGAATCGGCGGTATATCCCCCGGTACTGCGGCGCCCCTTTGGACGGGCCTTTCTTTGCGGCTCCCTTTTCCCCCTGGGGCGGTTTATCGAGGATCTGGTGGATCCCAAGGGGCGGCTCGGCGCCGGAGGATCGGTGGCCGCCACCGCCTGGGACTTTGCCCGGGTCCTGGGGGCCTCCTCGGTCTGGTGGGCGGGGCTCGATCTGGCTTTTCCGGCGTTCAAGACCCATTTTAAGGGGGCCCTCTTTGAGGAACGGGCCCTGGCGGAGGGGAACCGTTTTATCCCCCCGGAAACCCGGTCTGTCCGGGCCCTCCGGGACGGGCAGCCCTTTTGGGCCGCCGCCGCCGGAGGGGGGGAGGTCCTTACGGACCGGCGGCTTTCCCTGTACGCGGCCTGGTTTGAAAACCGTTTCCGGCGTTACCCCGGGATACGGAACCGGAGCTTCTCCCCCGGGGGACTGGCCATTCCCGGCATGGACCTGGCGGCGCCGGAGGAACTCCTCGCCCTGCCCCCCCGGCGGGAAGAAATAAACCGGATACTGGGGGAAGTTTTTGCCCGGATTGAGGGGGATTTCTATGCCCCGGCCCGGATCCAGGAACGGGCCCGCGCCTTTCGGGAGGCCCGGAAGACCCTGTTGGAAGGTCTTGAGGGCATAAAAAAACTGGCCGAAACCGCGGGGGATCAGGCGGCGGCGGCCTGCCGGGCGGTTCAGGAAAAAAGACCGGTGGGAGAAAGGATCCTCGCGGAGCTGGACGAGACCAACCGGCGGATAAGTTCCAGTGCGGTAAAGGATGTGGCGGGATTTCTGTTTCCCGCCCCCTCGGAATTGGAGCCCCCCGCGGGAAATTCCCCGGAACCCCTGGAACGTTACCTGGATTTTTCGGCAAAACTATACCGGTCCCTGGCGGAGACGGTGGAGTACCATTTATCCATACTTCGTGTTTTTTCCGCTAAAGCTTCGGAAACATCATGCCGATAGTAAAAACAACGGGAGGATAATACCTCAAGTTAGTAGACGGTGCGCTCCTCGACGTCCAGGCGCACCGTCTCTTTTTTTGGAAAAACCTCAACTACCGGGGTTTGAAAAAGAATTCCCGAACAACCAAAGCGCGGCTTCGTTGATATATTTTGAAAGAACCACGGTATAAACCTCGTTAAGGATCTTTTTTACCTCCCGGTTCCAGGAAGCCGCGGTGGGAAAGGTTTTTTTGAGGCGGTTCCTTCCCTCCATGGCGGCGGCGGTAAATTCCAGGCTCCGCTGGGGGACGGCTTTATTGAGGTTTTCCGCCAGAAAAAAGGCCGAAAGACCGGTAATTATCCCGTCTTTAGACTCCGCCGCCAGGGTTTTAAACTGATCCCCCGCGGCGGAAAATTGCCGGTCCAGGAGCAGGGAAAACCCGTAGTACCAGTGTACCCAGTCGGCGGATTCGGTTTTTGCCGAATTAAGGCGCTTAAAAAAGAAAGCGGCCGCCCCGCCGGTATCCTTGCCCAGGATCCGGGCGGTGCCAAAAATCAGCGCGTTGGCGTCCACCAGGGCGGGCTTGGCGATGGCTGTTTTGTTTTCCAGCCCCGTCACCGAAGCTGAATCGGACAGGATCAGATAGGTATTCGCCAAAAGCCGTACCAAGCGGCGGGTATAACGGCCTTCCTTGAAGATCCGTTCTTCCAGATACCGGACCAGGGCAGGCCAGTCTTCTTTTTCCAACAATTGAAAAAGCCGCCGGTTGATAAAATAAAAACCGTCGGGCCCGATAAGAATAACCAGGAGGAATACCACCGCGGGCCAGGTGATGCTCCAAAAATCCCCGAAAGACCAGGATTTAAAGAATATTACCGGCAGACCACATACCAGGAGCAAAAAAAACAGGATAATAATATTAAACGCGATAAAAACAGAGGTAAATTTCAAAGGTCATATCCCTTCCCTAAGGTTCCCCGGAGAGAATCGCTCCCGGCCGGAATTTAAAATTAATTATAGAGATAAAAATCACCTGTGTCAAACCAAAAGAGATTTATGTTGTTAATCAGTGATAATTTCACCCCTAAGACTATTCAGGGAAAATTGCACCCCTGATAAGATTGGAGGCATGAAATACATTATGAGAAAAAAAGAGTTGGGCTGCCTTGTAGTAATACAAGGAGCCATTGACGGGATGTATACGGTCAGAGAGGCGCGGTGCGTCTTAAGGTGGGTGAACGGCAGATAAAGCAGCTTAAGAGGGAGTTTCGGGCACGGGGCAAAACGGCGGTCATACACGGTAATTCCGGGAGGCATCCGGCACTTCAAAAGAAATACCCTCAAGATACCGTTTAAGGTCGGCACTCGGCAAAAATAACAACTTGACGCCCCTGATGTGCCGGGCGTTAAGCTCTTCCGCCGTTGCCGTCCCGTCACTGAAAACAGAAATATGGAACGAGCCGAACCCTATACGACACGCAAAAGGTCAGGGAATTTTGTTGCGAGATACGGTACTCTCCGCCGAGAGATGCGGGAGTCTCAGGCGAGAGTTGCGATACTCTTTGGGAAAAACATACGGACTTGTGGGGGAGACGCGGGGGCTTATCTCAATAGCCCCCATGTTTGTTGCGAAGGGATTTGTCCTAAAACTGCCGGATGGCGCGGACGTATACGTTTACCCGGCCTGATGTTCGATTGGGCCAATAGCCCTCATTTAAGCCATCTGCAAAGTTCATTGCCACCGGATAATATGGATTGTAAGGTGATCCGTCTTGTCGTATAGTGCTGCTCCAGTAGGGATCATTCCGAAAACCGCCCAAGCCTTTTCGGTGTAAATTACCGTAAAGAAGGCTTAGTTCCAGGAAGCTCGGTAAGAACCAGTCGTCAAAACCGTTTATCTCCAGTTCGTCACACACTTGTGCCGCCCTGTTCCACTCGCCCCGGGATGCCAGGAAACTTAAAATGACCCCGGTGTTCTTTTTCCCCTCACCAATGTTTTGTTGAGTGTTTAGATCACTTGAAAATTTTTCTTCATTGAAGAACCACGCCATTTGTTCTATCTCTGCCGGGGCGACTTCTAAATACCGCCACCCGCCGGAATTATTAC
>JAIRMO010000144.1 GCA_031258625.1 Spirochaetaceae bacterium
CCACAAGATCGGCGCCGTGGCCATCCCCGCCACCCATCTGCTCACCGCCAAAGATATTGTCTACCGCTGCGAGGCGGCGGATGTGAAGGGGATTATCTGTGTGGATGAACCTGAGCTTATGTTCAGGGTGGACGAAGCTGAAGCCAAGATGGAACGGGATTCGGCGTCCGAGGGGGACAGCGTCCTGGCTTACAAGGCCTTTGTCCGCTCGGCGCATACCCCCCCGGAAGAGCGGCCCGCGGAAAAGGCCGCCGAACTCTTTTGCCGGCGCGTGGGCGGTCCCGGCTATTCGGAAAAAGATGCGGGCGGCCTTGTGCCCTGGACCGATTTTTCCGCCTTGCTGAAGGCGGCGTCCCCGGATTTCAAGCGGCCTCCCCAGGTCAACACCAACGACGACATCATGCTCCTCTACTTTACCTCAGGCACCACGGGCATGCCCAAGATGGTCCGCCATGACTGGGCCTATCCCCTGGGGCATATCCTCACCGCCAAATACTGGCTTTGCGGTGAGGAGGGGGGGCTCCACCTGACCGTGGCGGATACCGGCTGGGCCAAGGCCGCCTGGGGGAAATTTTACGGCCAGTGGATCTGCGGCGCGACGATTTTTGTCTACGACTATGACCGGTTTGTCCCCGCGGCCATGCTGGAAATAATCAGCAAATACCGGGTTACCACCTTTTGCGCCCCCCCCACCATTTACCGTTTTTTTATCAAAGAGGATCTTTCCCGTTATGATTTTTCCGCCCTGAAGCATTGTTCCGTGGCGGGGGAGCCCCTGAACCCGGAGATATACGAACAATTTTTAAGCGCCACCGGGCTCCGGCTCCGGGAAGCCTACGGCCAGACGGAACTCACCGTAACCATGGCCACCTACCCCTGGCTGGAACCAAAACCGGGTTCCATGGGGAAGCCCTCTCCGGGGTATGATATCGATCTTATCCGGGAAGACGGTTCTTCCTGCGACATGGGAGAGGAGGGACAGATCGTGATCCGTACCGGGGCGCGGAAGCCCCCGGGGATATTCGGCGGGTATTACCGGGACGATGCCCTGACCGCCAGTGTCTGGCACGATGACATATATTACACCGGGGACATGGCCTGGCGGGATGAGGACGGTTATTACTGGTTTGTAGGCCGGGCGGACGACGTGATCAAAAGTTCCGGTTACCGGATCGGCCCCTTTGAAGTGGAAAGCGCCCTTTTGGAACACCCGTCGGTCCTGGAATGCGCCGTAACCGGGGTTCCCGATCCCGACCGGGGTACGGTGGTCAAGGCCACGGTGGTTCTTGCCAAAGACTGGGTACCCTCGGAGGAACTCAAGCTGGAACTCCAGAACCACGTCAAAAAAACCACCGCCCCCTATAAATACCCCCGGATCGTGGAATTTGTTACCGAACTTCCCAAGACCATCAGCGGCAAGATCCGCCGGGTCCAGATTCGGGAGGAGGACGGTGGGCTGCCGGCGCTTTAACCCGGGCCGGTTCCGGACGGGGCGGCGGGTGTTCCGGTGAGGCAGTCGCACCGGACCTCCGTTACGGCGCCGCCCTTAAATCGGTTCCCAATTTGTACTAATACCCTGAGTCAAACACCTCATTGGTTTTAGCATAACCGCGGCCCGAGAAGCCTATTGCCGGATCGCCGGTCCGCAATGTCCGGGGGTAAGCGGCGGCCTGAACGGCCCCCGCTTGCTTGTATAAACATTCATTTCATGATATATTTTTGTATAAATATGCGCGGAGGTCCTATGAGTGACACGAGGGAATTTTTATCAACAATATCGGGGAACGATTATATTGATTCCTCATTATATAGCAGATTTAACGTAAAACGAGGGCTCAGGAACACCGACGGGACCGGGGTCCTGGTGGGGCTTACCCGGATTGGGGATGTCCATGGGTACATCATGGATGAGGGGGAAAAGGTTCCGGTGGAGGGCAAACTGTATTACCGGGGCATTGACGTGGAGCATATCATCGCCGCCGCCGCCGGGGAGGGCCGTTTTAGTTTTGAGGAAACGGTCTACCTCCTCATGTTTGGCGTCCTTCCCTCCCGGGAACAGTTGGAAAAATTCTGTACCCTCATGGGGGAAACCCGGAGTTTACCGGATAATTTTGCGGAAGATTCCATCATGAAGGCCCCTTCCCGGGATATTATGAACAAACTCGGCCGTTCGGTATTGACCCTCTACTCCTATGACGCCGACCCTGACAACCTGTCCCCGGAAAACGTACTCCGCCAGTGTATAGAGCTTATCGCCCGGTTTCCAACCATTGCGGCCTATTCGTATATGGCAAAAAAACACTACTACGACCACGAAAGCCTCATCATTCACCAGCCCGCTTCTTCCTGTCAGAGCGCCGAGACCATCCTGTCCCTCATCAGGCCGGATCAGCAGTTTACCCGGCTGGAAGCGGAAATTCTCGATCTGGCCCTGACCCTCCACGCGGAACACGGCGGGGGAAACAATTCGACCTTCGCGGTTCACCTGGTATCCTCCGCGGCTACCGACACCTACGCCGCCATTACCGCGGGGATCAACTCCCTCAAGGGGTTTAAACACGGGGGAGCCAATATCAAGGTCATGGGGATGATGGAGGATATTAAACAGGGGGTAAAACAATGGGATAATCCGGGGGAGGTGGCGGATTACCTGGAACGGATCCTCAAGGGGGAGGTTTACGATCATTCCGGCCTTATCTACGGCCAGGGCCACGCGGTGTATACCAAATCGGATCCCCGGGCGGTGTTGCTGCGGAACAAGGCGGCGGTTTTGGCGGAGAAAAAAAATCTGACGGATGAATTTAACCTCTACCGTTTGATCGAAGCCCTTTCCCCGGAGATTTTCAAAAAAATCAAGGGTTCCGAAAAACACATCTGCGCCAATGTGGATTTTTACTCCGGTTTTGTTTATAAATTGTTGGGGATCCCCGCGGAATTATACACCCCCCTTTTCGCGGTAAGCCGGGTGGCGGGGTGGTGCGCCCACCGGCTGGAAGAGATCATCTCCGGCAACCGGATCATCCGGCCCGCCTATAAGTGCGTTCAGCCCCGGTTGGCCTATATTCCCCTGGAAAAACGTTGAGGATTAGGGGGAATTGCTGTCCGATTCCGTCCCGGGTATAAAAAACCGGGGCTGTTCTTCTTGAGGAACAACCCCGGCGCCTCCTTTTTACGGCGGTTTAATCAGTTTCCTGCCGCCGGCTTAAGTTCTTCAAAATTCACCTTCCGGGGTTATCCTGCCGGTCATTCTTCCGCCTCCTGCACCCGGAATGCCTGGGCCGTCTTGATCACGTCTTCGGCGATCTTCCCGGAGATGGGGGCGTAGTGGTCGAATTCAACGCTGAAAGACCCGGTGCCGCTGGTGATGGACCGTAAATCTATGGAATACCGTAGCAACTCCGCCTGGGGGACCTGGGCTTTGATCTCCTCAATCCCCCCCCCGACCGAGGCTTGCCCCTGGATTTTCCCCCGTTTCCCCGACAGGTCGGACATCACATCCCCCAGGTATTTATCCTCCACAAAGACCGTCAGGTTCATGATCGGCTCCAGGAGGGTGGGGGATGCCTGGCGCATGGCTTCCCGGAAAGCGTTCCGGGCGGCTAATTTAAAGGCCAATTCCGAGGAATCCACCGGGTGGTATTTCCCGTCCACCACCTTGACCTCCACATCCACCACGGGATACCCCGCCATGGTCCCGGCGGCCATCCCCTCCAGAACCCCCTTCTCAACCCCGGGGATGTAGTTTTTCGGTATGGCCCCGCCGAAAATGGCGTTGATAAACTGGTAGTTTTCCCCCCGGGGCAGGGGGGCGATTTCCAGAAGCACCTTTCCGTACTGGCCGTGGCCGCCGGTTTGTTTTTTATGGGTGTATTCGGCCCCGGCCTTTTTGGTGATCGTTTCCCGGTAGGCCACATGGGGCACATGGGTTTCCACCTCAATTTTTTGGTTCTGTTTGATCTTGTCCAGAATGATATTTACCTGGAGTTCCCCCATGCCGGAGATCACCGTTTCCCTGGTTTCCGTGTTATACTGATACCGGAAGGTCTTATCCTCTTCGGCGGCCCGGACGAGGAATTCCCCGAGTTTGTCATCGTCCTTTTTCGCGGCGGCGTTAACCGCCACGGAATGGACCGGTTCGGGGAGCCGAAGGTGTACAAAGTTGACGCCCCCGCCGATGTCCGAGAGGGTGTCGTTGGTTTTAAGGGTGGTGGATTTGGAGATGATCCCCACGTCCCCCGCGTAAAGTTCCCGGACTTCCTCAAGTTTTTTACCCTGACAGGTGTAGATCTTGCCTATCCGTTCCTTTTTGTTCTCCGAAACGTTTTGGGCCTCGGTTTCCGCGGCGAGTTTGCCCCGGATCACCTTGATCCAGGAGAGTTTCCCCGAAAATTGGTCGTAACTGGTCTTAATCACCAGGGCGGCCAGGGGTTTATCCGGATCTATGGGGATGTCCTTGTGGGTTCCGTCCTCCTCCAGGGAAACATCCCGGGCTGTTTTGGGATTGGGGCCTATATCGGCGATAAAATCCAGCAGGGGGATGAGGCCGGAATTTTTTACGGCCACCCCGGCAAAGGCGGGGACGAATTTATGTTCCGCCAGGGCTTCAATTAACCCCCGGTACATTTCTTCGGCATCCAGGGAACCCTTGTCGATGTACTTCTCCATGAGGGAATCGTCCCCCTCCGCGGCGGCCTCAATCAGCCGTTCCCGGGCGGCGGCGGCGGCGGCGGCATATTCCGCGGGGACGGCCCCCTCCTTTTCCGGGACATCCCCCTGGGCAAAGTAGGCCTTTTCGTTGAGGATGTCGATAACCCCCTGGTAGGAGGCCCCGCTTCCCATGGGGATGGTGATGGGCACCGGGGTAATTTTGAATTTTTCCCGGATATCATCCAAGGCGCTTTGATAATTCCCCCGTTCATCGTCCAATTTAGTAATAAAAACCCCCCGAGGTTTTTCCCGCCCTTCCAGGTTCCGCCAGAGTTTGATGGTTTCGATCTGGACCCCCGCGCGGCCGTCCACGGTAAGGAGGACGAACTCCGAGGCCCGGAAACTCAGGATCACGTCCCCTATAAAATCCGAAGAACCGGGGGTGTCCAAGAGGTTGATCTTCTTCCCGTTTCGCTCAATATGAGCTAAGGCGGCATGGATGGAAATTTTCCGTTCAATCTCTTCGGGACTGGAATCCCCAACGGTTTTCCCCGATTCTACGGTCTCCGCCCTGGGAATGGCCCCTCCGGCAAAAAGGAGCCGTTCAAACAAGGTCGTTTTTCCGGTCCCACCATGACCGGCGATGGATACGTTTTTTATCAAATCCGTGGTGTAACTCATTGCAGCTTCTCCTTGAAGTACAATCCTTTGAGGTGTTTCAAAATCGTATGTTTTGAAAGATCCTCCTACTTTACCTATGAATATGATGGAACGGTCTTACCGGATTGTCAAGAAAAATACCTTTGTTTATAGTAAAAGTATGGAAGAAAAGAAAAAAAATATCAAGGAGTTGAAACAAAAACGGCAAGAGGAATTTCTTTCGGTCAATCTGATGCTGGAAGATCTGGGGGAAGCCCTGTTGTCCCGGGTGGAGGCCGGGGAAGGGGACGCCGGGGAATATGCCCGGGAATACCACCGGATCCAACAGGAAATAGCCGATTCCGAAGGGCTTATTTCCACTATAAAAGAGGATGTCCTCCGGTTAAAGCAGGCCGAGGAAGCCCTGGCCCTCAACGAAAAGGCCCTCTTAAAGGTCAAAGAGGACCTGGAACAGCGTTATACCGGCCTGGGGGAACGGCTCCTGGAGGACGGGGCCTATGGGGAATTTACCGAGCCCTCCTATAGGCGGCAGTTCGACGCCCTGGAGGACAAGGTTAAATCCCTGGAAGACCGCATGGAGGCCCTGGCGGCAAGGGCGCCGGCCAATCCGCTTGTCCAACTGGGTAGAAAGACCCAGTCCATGCTGTTCCGCGCTTCCCTGGAGAAAAGCTATTCCGGGATGAGGCGGATTTACGAAGCCGCGGGGGAAAATTTTGCCTCCCGGGAGGACGGCGGGCCGAATCCCGGCGGGGAGCTTGACCAGGCCCTGGAGGAAATCGGGGAACTGCGGAAACAGGCCGGGGATCTGCGGGCCGAGGGGGACCGGCGGCGGGAGGAACGGCGGGAAATTGCCGATTCCCTTAATGTTCAGGGGGGACCGGTAAAGCGGGTAGGAGCCCTGGAAAAAGGGATAAGCCGATTAAAAGACGAGCGCCGGACCGTATACGGTAAATACGGGGAATTTGCCCGGGAAAAAGCCCGGAACGGCGAATGGGACGCGGTTTTTAATCAGGACGACCGGCTGCTCCTCCAAAAAATAGAAGAAACCCGGAAATGTATCGGGGATATCGAGACCCGGATTGAAAAAATTCAGGCTTCCCTGGCCATTGACGAAGAACGGGGAGCCATTGTAAAGATGAAAAAGGCCGTTTCGGATCACCGCGTCCGGATCGCCGCGGCGGAAAAAGCCATTGGGGATCTGGAAGAAGGGATCCGAAAGGCGGAACAGCGTATTGAGGAGTTGAAACAGATAGAGGCTTATGGCAATAAAAACTGAAAAAAAAGCCGTTGTCGCGGCAAGACCGGCTTTGCCGGGGAAGAAAGCCCCGGAGCCTAAAAAGCCGGAAACCAAGGCGCCCCCAAAGACGGCGGTGAAGAAAAGCCCGGGAGGGGTTGTTCCGGCAAAAAGCGGCCGGGGGGAAGGGGTATACGACGAGTCGAAGATCAAAACCCTTTCTTCCCTGGAACATATCCGGCTGCGGACCGGTATGTACATCGGCCGCCTGGGGGACGGTTCCAACCCCGACGACGGGATCTACGTCCTCCTCAAGGAGGTTATTGATAACAGCATCGACGAATTTATCATGGGGAACGGGACCGCCGTTGAGGTGGAGGTCAAGGACGGCGGTCAGGGCGGGGCGGCCGTGGTCAAAGTCCGGGATTATGGCCGGGGGATCCCCCTGGGAAAACTGGTGGAATGTGTTTCGGTGATCAACACCGGGGCCAAATACAACGACGACGTGTTCCAGTTCTCCGTGGGCCTCAACGGGGTGGGGACCAAGGCGGTCAACGCCCTGTCCTCCCACTTCCGGGTGGCGGCCTTCCGGGGCGGTGAGGGGGCGGAAGCGGTTTTTGAGCGGGGGGTCCTCACCAGCAGCCGCATAGGGAAACTCAAGACCAAACAGAAGGACGGTACCTATGTGGAGTTTACCCCGGACAAGGATATCTTTGGGGATTACCAATTCAACGCCGAATTTATCGAACGGCGGATCCTCAACTACACCTACCTCAACCGGGGTCTGACCCTGATCTTTAACGGCAAACCCTACCTCTCCAAACGGGGGCTTTTTGATCTTTTGGAAGAAGAAACCGGGGACGACCGGCTCTATCCCATCGGCTATTACCAGGGGGAACGGATCGAATGCGCCTTTACCCATACCAATAACTACGGGGAGGAGTATTTTTCCTTTGTGAACGGCCAATACACCTCCGACGGGGGGACCCACCTTTCCGCCTTTAAGGAGGGGTTTCTCAAGGGGATCCAGACCTTTTTCAAAAAGGATTACCGCAGTGAGGATATCCGGGAGGGGACCATCGCCACGGTGGCGGTGAAACTCAAAAGCCCGGTTTTTGAAAGCCAGACCAAAAACAAGCTGGGCAATTCGGATATCCGGACCTGGATAGTCCAGGAGGTGAAGGAAGCGGTGGAGGACTGGCTCCATAAAAACCCCGAGGCGGCCAAACCCCTGGAACTGAAGATCATCTCCAACGAAAAACTCAGGACCGAGTTGAACACGGTCAAAAAAGAAGCCCGGGAGGCGGCGAAAAAAATAGCCCTGAAGATCCCCAAACTCAAGGACTGTAAGTACCACCTGGATGACGGGCTTTTGGGGGAAAATTCGACGATCTTTATCACCGAGGGGGATTCCGCCGCGGGATCCATGGTTTCCAGCAGGGACGTGATGACCCAAGCCATATTCAGCCTCCGGGGCAAGATCGAAAATATGTTCGACAAAAAACGGGCGGCGATCTATAAGAACGCGGAACTCTACAATATGATGATGGCCCTGGGGATCGAAAACGACGTTTCCGGGCTCCGGTACGCCCGGGTGGTGATCGCCACCGACGCGGACTTTGACGGTTTTCATATCAGGAACCTCCTCCTCACTTTTTTTCTTTCCTACTTTGAGGAATTGGTTACCGGCGGCCGGGTTTTTATTTTGGAGACCCCCCTGTTCCGGGTACGGACCAAAAAGGAGACCCAGTACTGTTATAATGAAAAGGAACGGGACGGGGCGGTAAAAACCCTGGGATCCCAGAGTGAGGTAACCCGGTTTAAGGGCCTGGGGGAGATAAGCCCCAAGGAGTTCGGTCAGTTTATCGGGGATAATATACGCCTGGTGCCGGTATCGGTGAGTACCCTCAAAGCGGTCCCCCAGGTACTGAGCTTTTACATGGGCAAAAACACCCCCGAGCGGCGGGAATATATCATGAAGAATCTGATAGACGACGCCGGATAGGGCGGGGGTGTTCACACCCCCGAGCGGCGGGAATATATCATGAAGAATCTGATAGACGACGCCGGATAACTATGGGGGGGGAGCGGGGCCGCTTGCTTCGCAAGAGACCCCGCAGGTTTTTTGTATGGATCGGGATTCCGGGCGGCGCCCGGGACGCGGGTTTTACTTACTGTATCCTCCGGCCCCGTGCGCCCCGTATATCATCGGCGGTTTTCATCTTTATCAGTAAGTAGGGTGGTTCGTTATCCGCTCCCGCCACATTGGTACCGTTAAAAAAACCGACAACGCCGGCGGTAACATTTATCCACCAGTGTTTAATTCTGGTTATTAGGCCTTCCCCCTGAAACTCCCAGCTTACGTCATAATACGCCTCTCCATATTGGACGACCGTTTCCGCATCGTCGTCATAATCAAAATGAAATTTACTGGACGAGGCAGTATCATCCTGAACAAACCAGAGCCTCACTTCATCGTCCGCTTCAAAGGCGACGCCGATTCGCAATTTTCCTTCTTCGGTGGCGCTATACGGCACCGCAACCGTTTTCGGAACGACACCGGGGGTGCTTTTGGAAATCTGAATTGACTGCCTGAATGTCCGGGCAATGCCGCCTGAAACCGTCGCGGCGTTATATTTCGCGTCGCTGTATTCAGGGTTTAAGGTCAATACGATATTCCGAGAAACATAGTATTGATAATTGGGGATTGACCCCTCCCGCTCAGGCATTTGGTTGGTTATCCGCTTTTGCATTTCCACGACCGACGCGCAGCCGGTCATCCCCATGCTGAGTATCATAAGCGTCCCCGCCATACCGAAAAGTTTTCTGCTCATGTTATTCCTCCTTGGGGGCGCGGCTGTTCCCTGTCCCCTCTTTTTTATATCCGCCCCCAAGGGCAGGTTCCCCGCCCACAGGCGGGTATCAAAACGCAGGTAACCCTAACGAGTGGTTTCTCTCCCCCCATGGTACGGGCGGTTCCAAAACCAACCGGGTTTTAGAACCGTTTCAGGTACGTATTATTCACAAAGACAACCCGACGTATTACCCCCGACTTGAACACGGCATTCCGACCTGGAGCAGGTATGGACGGTTTCTGCTTTGCCGTCCTTACCCCACGTAGAAACTCCGCATGCCCAATTACATTCCGGTCCGCATCCGGCCAGCCCGGTTACGATTACCACCCCGATGGCGATAATTTTCAAAAAGCGAGTAAAACTCTTCATAAGATCCTCCCTATGAATTACGATTTGGGGCGTTGCCCCCGTAACATACCCACCCGCAAGGGCGGGGGCCGGTTTTTCCGTAATCCCCTCCAAAAAATTGGAAAGAACCGTAATAAAAAACACCGTATTACTTCTATACTTGAAGTAATAGATGTTTGTCAATAGCGCCGGGAAAATTGTTCAATAAAAGGAGGTGCGGCGGAAAGGAAGGATTCGGTATCTCATGGAAGAACAGGAGCTTAAAGACCGTTTAGGTAAAAATATCAAGGTTTTTCGTTCCCTCAGGCAGTTATCCCAGGCCGATTTAGCCGAAAAGGCCGGAATTTCCATAACGTTTCTGTCAAACATTGAACGGGGCAACAACTTCCCCCTTGCCCGAACCCTTTGCAGCCTTGCCCAAGCCCTTGGTGTGGAGGTGTTTGAACTCTTTAAGGGTGATTTGGCGCCTTTCGACAGTAAAGCGTTGATAAGCCAACTATCCGGGGACATCACCCGGAAAATGAATGCGGCGGTAGCCGATATTTTTAAGCAGTATTTGGGCTAATCACTCCGGTCAAAATGACCCGCAACGGTCCGCCCGGGCAGAGGGAAGCCCGCCGGGGAGGCTTTAGGGGGATCGTCCCTCAGTCGACTATAGGTCTTCTTAGAACTTATCCCTAAACAACTAAAGAGAACCCTCCGATGATTGGACGACCCCTCTGGAACCCCGTAAGGTTCTTGAGGCGATCTTCTATGTCTTGCGTACCGGAATCCAATGGAAAGCGCTGCCGAAAGAGTTTGGAGCGGCAAGTTCCATACACCGATATTTCCGGTTCTGGTGTGAGCAGGGGTTTTTCAAGGCGCTCTGGATTTCAGGGCTTGAGGCATATAATGAGGCCAGGGGTATTCAGTGGACATGGTTAAGCGCTGACGGGTGTATGACCAAAGCGCCGCTGGCTCTGGAAATCGTTGGGAAGAATCCCACTGGGCGGTCCTCGATCATGCCCCGGCCTCGGTGGACGAATTTACCAACTCGGACTTTGACACGGCAAGCCCCTTCACGCTGAAGTTTGACGAGAGCAGGCGGTGAAGCGCAGCATAATGGGGTACGGGCGCAAACGGCGTATAATAGGTCTGTTTACGCTTCGCCACTAAAGCGGTTTGGGCTATAGCCGGAACGTTAGACGACGCCGAATAACTATGGGGGTGTTTTTACCGCCCCGCTCCGGGGGCTAAAACCCCCTGGGGGTAAACGGCATAAGGGGGAATTGACGATGAATTTAACCATAACTCCGGAGGAACGGGAAGCGCTTTTGGCCGATGCCCGGGAAACCATTCGCGCCGCCCTGGAGCGGCGGCCGCCGGAGTATAAACGGAGCGCGGAACTGGCCCGGGCCGTCCGGGAGGGGAAGTCCGCCCTGTCCAAACCCTGCGGGGCCTTTGTTACCCTCCACCAGGGTAAGGATCTGCGGGGCTGTATCGGCAGGATGATCGCCTCGGAGGTCCTGGAAAAAACGGTTCGGATCATGGCCGGCGAGGCGGCCTGTGGGGATCCCCGGTTTCCTCCCCTCACCCGGAGCGAACTGGGGGGCTGTACCATTGAGATTTCCGCCCTTTCCCCTCTGGAACGCTGCCCCGGCCCCCGTTCGGTCCAGGTGGGCCTCCACGGCCTTTACCTGGTTCACCGGGGCAGGTCCGGGGTACTGCTCCCCCAGGTGCCCGTGGAACAGGGCTGGGATTTGGACCAATACCTGGCCTATATTTGCGTGAAGGCGGGGCTTCCCCCCCATTCCTACGACGAGCCGGGGGCTCAACTCTACACCTTTACCGCGGTGGTTTTTGGGGAGGAACCGGCGCCCTAGCCTGCCGGCCCTAGCCTGCCGGCGGGGGAGATGTCCGCGGGATTAGCCGGTCCGCTCGTACCGGGCCATGCTGGTGGGGGTTTCGTACACATCCACCGCCCAAAGCAAGCGGGGGTCCACCGCAACTTCCGGCAAAAGCTCCTCAAGGTTTTGGAAAATATACCGGGCAATCCGTTCGGCGCTGGGATCGTTTTTAAACTCCGGCCGGTCGTTGAGGTTGGTATGATCCAGGCCGGCGATAAGCTCCCGAAGTTTTTGTTTGAGTACCCCAAAATCAACGAGCATTCCCCCCTCGTCCAGCTCCGGGCCCCGAACCCAGACCCGGACCCGGTAATTATGGCCGTGGAGGTTTTCGCATTTACCGTGATAGTGGCTTAAAAAATGGGCCGCCGCGAAATCGGCTTCCACCCGGACGGAAAACATGGGATCAGCATATCTTTTTGAGGCCATGGGGTCAATTACCGCCTTCGCCGTACCCCATCTCGGCCAGGGCTTTTTCAGCCTCCCCTATTTCGTCATAGGGTATGGCGGCGTCCGCGTAGATGATGGAATTCTCGTGGCCCTTCCCCAGGAGGAGCAGGAGATCCCCCGGCCGGGCCAGGGAAAAGGCTTTTCTGACAGCGGCGGGGCGGTCGGGGATAAGGAAAATATCCTCCTCCGGTTTCCGGCCGGGACAGCCCCGGGCGATCTCCTCCAGAATGGCCTGGGGCCGCTCATTCCGGGGGTCTTCGTCGGTGCGGAGCAGGAGGTCCGACCATTGGGAAGCGATCCGGCCCTGGAGGGGCCGTTTTTGGGTGTCCCGGTCCCCGGCGGAACCAAAATGGCTGATGATCCGGCCCCCGGACCGGTTCATCCGCTCCCGGAGGGGGGGGAAAATGGTTTCAAAAGAGGAGGGGGTGTGGGCGTAATCCACCAGGACCTCAAAGGGCTGCCCCCGGTCCACGGCGGTCATCCGTCCCCGGACGGGTTTAAGCCGGGGAACCAGGGGGATAAGGTCCCGGACCGGTATGGCGAGGAGCCCCGACACGGTAAGCAGCGCCCCCAGGACGTTCCCCGGGTTAAAAGCCCCGGCGAGCCGGTCCCGGATGAGGAACCGCTCCCCGGTTTCCCCCGCCCGGACTTCATAACGGTTCCCGGATCGTTCGCTTTCGAGGGAAAGGAGGGACAGATCCGCCGGGGCGCCCCGGGCGCTAAAGGTAAAGGTCCGGCGCCGGGCGGCGGCCGCGGCGAAACAGGTATGGCTGGGATCATCGGCGTTGACCACCCCAAAGACGGGAACCGTTTTTTTGCCCCCCCCGTCCCGGCCTATGGACTTGACATGGTCAAACCGGTCCAAAGCCCGGAACAGATTGGCTTTATCCTCCCGGTATTGTTCCCAGGTACCGTGAAATTCCAGGTGTTCGTGGGTTACATTGGTCATAACCCCCACGTCAAAGGCCACGTCCCCTAAACGGTTGGTCCGGGGGGACAGGCCGTGGGAGCTGGCCTCTAAAACCGCGTATTCCACCCCCCGGTCCAGCATTTCCCGTAAAAAATGATGAACCGCCGGGGCCTCCGGGGTGGTCTGATGTTCGGGATTTTTGACTTCCCCTTCCCCGATGTCGTACTGAACGGTGGATATAAACCCCGCGGGTTTCCCCGCGAGAGAGAGGAGTTGGTAGATGAGGTAAACTGTGGTGCTTTTCCCTTCGGTCCCGGTTACCCCGGTAACAACCAAACGCCCCGAAGGGAAGCCGTAAAAGGCGTCCGCCACCGCCGACATGGCGAACCGGGAATCCCGTACCCGGATATACGCCGTATTGTCCCGGCGGGTCTCAAGTTCATTCTGATGCACAATGACCGCGGCCCCCTGTTTTATGGCTTCCGGTATAAAGGAGTGGCCGTCGGCATGGATCCCCGGCACGGCAAAGTAGAGGTTCCCCGGCTTGATCCTCCGGGAATCATAGTCCATCCCCGTGATCAAGGGGTCGAGTTCCTGGTTAATTCCCCGGACATACCCGGCTTTTTGGGCAGTCTGGGGGGTAAAAAATTCCGATAACCGGCGCTGCATGACCTCATTCTAACCGGACCGGCACGGATGGACAAGACGGACGGACGGTATGCGGGAACCGGTTTTTTCGAAATGGGGGTCATCTTTGCCCCCCAAGGGGTTTATTTTTCAAAAAACCGCCTAATTCCCCTCAATTTTTCCATAAAAAATCCCTTTTTTCAAAAAAAACTTGTTTTTTTGTTTCCAAAGCTTTATATTTGATATACGGACTCATCTACCCGGAATTGTTCCGGCGGAGTCCGTAAAGGGGGTGTGGTTATGTCCGTCTGTCCGAACAGCCGTTTTTTTTCCTCGCGCGTTTTTAATGCTATGCTAGAACTTTAACTACCCCCCCCCCCCCCCCCCCTATCAGGTAAGGTAAATCTTCAGCTTTTTCCCCTTTTAAGGTTTCTTTCCGGTTTTTTCCATTCCCTCACGGAATTTATTTGTTCCCTTCCCTCTCCACTATTATCCAAGGAGCGTCCTATGAAATCCTCAAAAACCCTCTTCCTGTTCGGCGGCCTGGTGGCCCTGCTGGCCCTCGGGGGGACCGCCTGTTTTAACCCCAATAGCCCGGTGTCCGCCCCAACCAGGGAATCCGATACCGATACCGCCGCCACGGCCTTTAACGATATCGAGCCCTTTACCGTGTCCTTCTCCGTAAACGGGGACGGGTCTTCCCGGAGCATCGCCGGCCTGCCCCGGGACCAGCTTAAAGCGGAGACCGGGGTTCGCAACTTCGCCCAGCTTATTGTCCTGGATACCGCCGGTAAAAAACTCATGGGCTTTGCCGAGACCACCGAAAGCGGTACGATTACGATCAACGCCCTGCCCCTGGGGAAGACCTACGCCTTCCTCCTGCTCATGGGGCGCAAAGACGGCGGCTCCCCGCCCACCCTGCTGAACGTGGGGTTAACCCAGAGTACCCTGAACACCGAAGGTTCTACCAATATAAATATCATGATGTATCCGGTGGTGGTACAAACCGCCTTTAGCAACAACGCACAAACCATCGAGCCGGTGATTGAGGCGGGGAAACCCAAACCGGTGTACCTTCCCCCGGGGGACTGGAAGGTCAAATGGACCATCCAACGGACAGATGCGGGTACGGACGGGTTAGACCGGCTGCGAGCGGCGCAGGCGATCATAGACGAAACCGAGTACGATCTGGGACTAGACCAAAATGGCGGAACGAATCTCAAAATCCGGGGGCTGACCTATAAAAAGGATGGGGTAGCTGTTTCACCCGCACCGGCGGTTACGGCCATATCGAATGGTATTGAGTGGGATATATCGGCCTATACCGGGAATGGGAATATATGGAACAGTGGGGCGGTGAACTTCAATGTGGAATATGTGCCCTTTAACCTGACCGATTGGAAGATAGCCTATAACGGACAGGCGGTACAAACGGTATGTACGAGTGGCATACGCTGGATCATCCGCAACGGGGTGAATGACGCGGCCCCGGACGGGAACACGAATTTTGCCGCCTTTGGGAAGACCGATGCCAACGCCAACGGGGCGGTGGCGTTTATAGTGGGGCTGGATTCAGGAACGGCGGTACCGGAGAACCCCGATGATTCACCGCTGAAGATAACGGACGGGACCTTTGACGGCGGCGGCGGGACCTCGCCAACCATAGGCTTTACCACCGGGGGCTATGCGGCCGGGAAGGCCCAGGTGTATTACGCAACGGTAAGCTCCGGCGCAGGCGCCCCCGCCGCGCTTTCCGGGTCTACCGGGTATCTGGGGGAATTCGCGGCGGCTGCCCATACGGGCCGGGTAATAAGCCTGACCGCCGAGGACGACGATGTGTACCTGCTCGCGGTCAAGGACGGGGTGGTGAGCGCGCCGCATCTTATCAGCAGATGGACCGTGGACGAAACGCTGATCATCAAAGACGGGGCGCTTTCCTGGAGCCAGCCGGCCCTTCCCCAGAGAAACATACGGTTTACCACCGCGTATACCGGGGACGCGAATGTGTACTACGCGATAGTAAGCGCCGGGGCCGACGCCCCTTCCACGTATACCGGGAACCTGGGAACCTTTAGCGCCGGGACCTATTCGGATAAAAAGATAACGCTTCCCGGGGAGGGGACGGGGGTATATGACATCTACATGGTGATACGCCGGAACGGGAGGGCAAGCGCCCCGGTCAAGATCAATACGGGATTCACGGGCAGGTTCGTAGGGAGTACGGGTAAAGAAAGTATATTCTGGTCCGATGACGGCGGGGAGACCTGGATAGAGACCAAAGTATCAAGCGGCGGCGCATCCACTCGGGTGGAGGGCATAGCCTACGACGGGAAGGGTACCCTTGTGGCGGTTCTGGGTCTCACGAGTAGTGGATCCTATCCTGCTGATCAGTACGGGGGTAATAAAGTCCTCTGGTCTGATGACGGCGGGGAGAGCTGGAATCAGGCGAATTTGCCCCGGAATGCCGCGCTGCAGCGTGTGGCTTACGGGAACGGCAAATTCGTTGCGCTTCCCCAGGGTGGCAGGAATTACGTTTATTACTCCGCCGATGGCAAGAACTGGTCTTCGTCAACACTCCCGGTGAGCAATGTGTACTGGTCTGATATGGTCTTCGGAAATGGTATGTTCGTGGCGGTTCCCTACTATGAAGACGATTTGACCTACGACAGCGTGAAGAATTTTGTACTATTCCAAAAGTATGTCTATTCCACG
>JAIRMO010000069.1 GCA_031258625.1 Spirochaetaceae bacterium
AGTTAACCCCATGTTGACCTCCGGTAACTGTTGGTACCGGATAGTCTGCCTTAATTTGGGTTACTTTTTCAAAATGAGGCATGGGTGGTTTTGGGTTACTTTTTCAATGAGGCAACGCGAACACTTGACTTCCCCTTTGGGGAGGATTACACTTCCTCCTATAGAGGTATATTTGGAGGATAGTATTACCATCGTTCTGGACAGCCGGGAGGTTCTGTCCGGGGTATGCGGCGCCAATGACGGGAACCTGCGGGTTATCGAAGGGTCCCTGGGGGGGCGTATTGCCGCCAGAGGAAACGAGATCCGGCTGGAAGGGGTGGATGAAGCGGGGGTTCGGCGTTTCAGAACGATGATGGACAGTCTTATAGCCGCGGTTCGGGAGGGAGAAAGTCCTTCGCCGGAATATGTCCAGGCCCTGGCCGGGGTGATTCCCCGGTTGGAGGCCGTGGAGGGGGGGGGACTGTTTACCCCTCCGGCGGGGGAAGCGGCGGAGGAAAACCCGGAACCCGAAGGCGTCGGCCTCCCCCCCAAGACCGGCCCGGAACTGATGCGGGAGACCCTTATCCAAATTCCCCACGGGTTTACCCGGGTGTTTCCCCGGACCATGAATCAGGCCCGGTATATCCTGGGGATGCGATCCCAGGATATAAGTTTTTGCGTGGGCCCCGCGGGTACGGGAAAGACCTATCTTGCCATCGCCGAAGCCCTGCGGCTGGTATTATCAAAAAAGGTACGCAAGCTGGTATTGACCCGTCCGGTGGTGGAAGCCGGGGAAAGCCTTGGGTTTCTGCCCGGGGACCTTACCCAAAAGATCAACCCCTATCTGCGGCCCCTCTATGACGCCATGGAATCCCTTATACCCTACGAAACCATCCGCCGGATGGAGGAAACCCGGTCCATAGAAATCGCCCCCCTGGCCTATATGCGGGGGAGGAGCCTTAACGACAGCATGATAATCCTGGACGAGGCCCAAAATACCACCAAGGAACAGATGAAGATGTTCCTTACCCGGATTGGACAGGGAGCCCGGGCGGTAATTACCGGGGATGTCACCCAGATAGATCTCCCCAAACGGATCGATTCCGGGCTTTTACACGCCCTTTCTATTTTGTCCGGTATGGAAGGGATCCATATCGCCTATCTTAATACCGCCGATGTGGTTCGGAACCCCCTGATAAAGAAGATTATACAAGCCTATGATAATGAAAAAAAACACTGAAGACCTGGGCGGCAGCGCCTTTTTTAAAGCCCTAAAACCTCCCCGGCTGAGGCGCGGTCCCGCCCTTGCCACGGTCAGCGCCTTTGTCATTTCCGCGCTGGTGGTAACCGGCGTTATGGGGAAAGACGGGGGGATCCACCGGAACCTGCGGGAGTTTGAGGCGGGTAAGGTGGCTGAACGGGATGTAACCGCGGAAATGTCCGTTTTTTTTATTGACGAGGAAGCCACCGAACTCAGGCTGGCGGCCCTGGAGCGGCTGGTTCCGGCGGTATTTAAATACGACCACGCCGCCAGCGAGGAGATGCGGACCACCTACAATGGGTTTATCAACATGGTGGCGGAACTTTTTGAAAACGCCACTTCCCTGGAAACCTATCAATTTGCCATTCACGCGAAATTTCCCGGGACCTTTTCCAATGAGACCCTGAACGTTTTGTTTAACGCCTCCGGCCGGGATGATTTTGGCATATACGGGTTATCCGTCCTGGAACACCTGATTGAGATCGGTATCTTCGCCCTGCCCGCAACGGGGCTGGAGATGTACAACCCCGATACGGTGGAGCTGCTCCATAATTCCGGCGTCAGGACCGAGCGGGAAAAGATCCCCTTTGATCAGATCCTCACCAAAGCTAAAGTCCGGGAAGAGGTGAGCCGGTTTGTTTCCGGGGGGGATTACCCCGCCGCTTACGGCGCCGTCGCCTCGGAGCTTCTTTCTCCTTTTATCAGGGAAAACGTCCTTTTTTCATGGGAAGATACGGAACAGCGGCTGGCGGAAGTCAGGGCAAATCTTAATCCGGTAAAAAAAGAGATTCCCCGGGGGGAGCAAATCATACGAAAGGGGTTTGTCATAACCCCCGAGGATATGGTTAAGCTCCAGGCCCTCAAGATGGTCCTTCCCGGCAGGGAGCCCCGAATTATCATCGGAAACATCCTGCTCCTCCTTTTGATTTACGGCTTATTTGTTTTTTTAGGGGGCCGCCGTACTATCGGCAGGATCTTGGCCCCCCGGGAAGTATATTTTTTATCCACCCTGGTGTTACTGTATTTTATCGGCGTTACCCTGGCACGGGACATCAACTTTAGTATCCGGGATTTTCCCATGGCTATTGTGATTCCCACCGCCCTGGTGGTGATGTTGCCGTCCATATTGCTGGGTTTCCGGATGGCCGTCGCCTTGGCGGTGGCCCTGCCCCTGGGGGCGTTTTTTATCGGGGCCTTCGACAGTTATTCATATATTTTTGCCCTTACCTCCGGGGTGGTGGCCTCCTATGTCCTTCACGGGGCGGAACGGCGGATGGATCTGGTAAAGGCGGGGTTTGTGATAGCCATTGCCCATAGTATCGCGGCGGTGGTGATCCTCCTCCTGCAAAAGAGCCCCCCGGCCGAATATCCGATCATTTTATTCTTCGCCGCCTTTAACGGCGTCGGTTCGGGGATGCTGGTTTTGGGGTTCCTCCCCCCCCTGGAACACATCCTTAACGCGGTAACGGTTTTCAGGCTGATAGAACTTTCGGACCTTAATGCCCCCATCCTGAAACGGCTTTTTACCGTCGCCCCCGGCACCTACAGCCATTCGGTGATGGTGGCGAACCTGGCGGAATCGGCCTGTCAGGAAATCGGGGCCAATGCCCTGCTTGCCCGGGTAGGCGCCTATTATCACGACATCGGAAAGATGGAACAGCCCGACTATTTTGTGGAAAATCAGACCGCCTACAATAAACACGCCGATATCGCCCCCCGGCTTTCGGCCACGGTGATCCGCAGCCATGTAAAGCTGGGGCTGGAAAAGGCCCGGAGCCTCGGCCTGCCCCAGGAAGTAATGGATATCATCGCCGAACACCACGGTAACTCGGTGATAAGCTGGTTTTACCACGAGGCCCTCAAGCGGGAATCCCAGGTCAATATGGAAGATTTTACCTATCCCGGAAGGCCCCCCCGTTCCCGGGAATCGGCGGTGGTAATGCTGGCGGATGTAACCGAAGCCGCGGTGAGGACCCTCAAAAAACCCAACGCTTCCAAACTGGAAAAATTCATCCAGGAACTGATCATGTCCAAGGTGGAACACGGACAACTTACGGAATCGGAACTAACCTTCCGGGATCTGGAAACCATCAAAAATGCCTTTGTCCGGGTCCTGGCGGGGTATTATCATTCCCGGATCGAATATCCCAAGTTTTCTTCTCCCAAGGAAATTCCGGTTCCCGGCAACGGGCGGGGCGCCTTCGGCGGGGGGGGGGTATGAACCGGGTCGCGGTACGAGCCGAGGAGGTTCCCCTCCCACCCTGGGAAAACCGCCTCCGCGATTATTCCCTGCGGGTGTTGGAGCGTTTACACCGGGACGGCTGGGAGCTTTCGGTTCTGCTCTGTAACAACGCCTATATCCGGTCCCTAAACGCCCGTTTTAGAAACCAGGATGAAGCCACCGATGTACTCTCCTTTCCCCTGGGGGTTTTTGACGATCAGACCGGAGAAAGCCGGTATTTGCCCGGGGACATCGTCATATCCCTGGAATCCCTCGCGGAAAATTCAGGATATTTTCACGTTTCTCAGGATGAAGAGTTACGCCGCCTCCTCATTCATGGTATCCTTCATCTGGACGGATATGATCATGATACCAATGGGGGGACCGAACCGATGCTTCAATTACAGGAACGCATCCTGGCGGAATTAGCCGGGGAGTATATTCTTTCATGAAGCCGGGGGTGTTTATGAAACTCTTTAGAAAAAAAGATACCCGGATAAATCCTAAAATCTACCAGACCCTGGAATCGGATCAACAGGACATGATCCGGGGGGTGATGGAACTACGGGATACCACGGTTAAAGAAATTATGGTTCCCCGGATAGATACGGTATTTCTTTCGATAGACGCCGGGGCGGAAGAACTGTTACAGCGGATCGCCGACAGCGAACATTCCCGTTTCCCGGTTTATAAGGAAACCATCGACAATGTGGTGGGGATCCTCTATGTCAAGGATGTGCTGAAAAGCCTGGTCCACGACGGCTCCGTTACCATCCGGAACCTTCTGCGGAAACCCTTTTTTGTGCCCGAATCAAAACACATCGGGGATCTCCTCCGGGAACTGCGGCGCCGCCGGGTTCATATCGCGGTGGTGGTGGATGAATACGGAGGGGTGTCGGGGATCATCTGTATGGAAAACATCATTGAGGAGATAGTCGGGGATATTCAGGATGAATTCGACAACGAGACCGAGGACGTGCTTAAATTGGGCGAGGGGGTTTACCTCTGCGACGCCCGGGTTAATCTGGAAGATCTGACCAAGGAGATCGGGGTGGACCTGCCGGTGGAAGATTTTGATACCCTGGGGGGGTTTGTCTTTGACCTTTTTGGTAAAATTCCGGTAAAATATGAAAAGGCCGAATACAAGGGGTATGAATTTATTATTCAGGACATGGAAGGCCATAAGATCAATACGGTAAAAATAGTCCAGAAAAAGGAGTCCCCCCCATGATCCGGCATCCCCTTCTCCGGATCTTCCTTTGGGCGCCGGTATGGGCGGCTCTTTTTGCCGGGGGCGGTTTCCCGCTCCACGGTCAGTCCGGGGCCGCCTTTTATTACGAACAGGGCCGGTCCTTTATGACCGGGGAAGACTGGTATTCCGCAGCGGAATCGTTCCTGGAATGCCTCCGGCTTAACCCGGCCCATGCCGAGGGGACCGCCGCCTTGGGGGAGTGTTATTACGAACTGGGGGAATTCGATCAGGCCCTGATCTGGGTGCGGAAGGCCCGAACCCTGGCCCGGGGCAACCTGGAGCTGGCGACCCTGGAGGCCTTTACCCTCATCGCCCTGGGCCGGCTCGACGGGGCCGCGGTGCTTATCGCCGAGGTTCTTGCCCGGGAGCCCTACAACAAGGAAGCCCTTTTTGCCCAGGCGGAGCTGGATATAGCCCGGGGCCGGGGGGGGGACGCGGTAACCCGTTACCGGGAGGTGGTCCGGCGTTATCCCGATGACCGGCGGGTACTGGTCTCCCTGGCCTTGGTTTTAGGCTCCCTGGGGGATACTTCGGGGGCTCTCTCGTATATTGAACGGGCCCTGGAGGCCCACCCCGGGGATTACCGGATTTACTATTACGCCGCCTACCTCAATGCCAGGGCGGAACATTTCCCCACGGCCATCCGGTACGTGGAGCAGTCCCTGTTCTACAAAAACGGATACGGTCCCGCCCGGGCCCTTCTGGCGTCCCTCCGGTATCGATCGGGTCAATACGAAGAGGCCGCCCGGCTTGCCGATGAAGCCATCGTCCTGGACCGGAACGATATAAGCGCCTGGTACCTCAAAGGCATGTCTTATATACGGCTGCGGCGGAATTCCGAGGCCGTCTCGATCCTTTCCACGGCCTCCGCCATAGATCCCGGTGATGAATTTGTCCGTTCCGCCCTGGAGGAAACCCTTATCGGCAGTACCGGCCTGGAAGATCCCGGCCGCATCCGCTGGGCCGGCTGGCACTTTGAGCGGGCCCGGGATTTCCGTTCCCGTAATTTGGCGGTGGAGGCCCTGTTTGAATACCGCCGGGGTTTACGGCTGAACCCCTATGCCCGGGAACGGCGGGAATACGCGGAACTCCTGCGGATCCTGGGGTATCCCGCCCGGTACCTGGAGGAGCTGCGGTTCTTACAGGACCAGGGGATAACGGATCCCACGGTGAATGACGCGGTGGAAACCTACGACACCCTGTTATCCGACGCCCTGTTCAGGCGCTGGTCCGTAGACCCGGTGGAAGTGTCCCGCCGTCACTGGAAGGTGGCGGTCTTTTCGGTGAATTCCCAATCCGCTTTTTTTCACGCCGACGCCGGGGCCGTAGCTTCCGCCTACATCAAGGACCTGTTCGCCCATGACCGGAACATCCTGCCCATGAACCTGGAACTGCGGCAGCCCTCCTTTTCCCAGGCCTTCAGGACCGCCCGGGAAGCGGGGGCGGATTATTTTTTGATAATTACCACCGCCGAGAGCGAACGGGACCTTT
Organism: Spirochaetaceae bacterium; assembly: GCA_031258625.1. Taxonomy (GTDB): domain Bacteria; phylum Spirochaetota; class Spirochaetia; order Treponematales; family Breznakiellaceae; genus JAIRMO01. The sequence continues at coordinate 6,205 of JAIRMO010000069.1, forward strand.
CCCTGCGGGGGGAGCTTTTTGTGGGCCGCACCGGTTCCCCCGCCCTTACCCTTTCCGCTTTTAGAACCGGGGCGGATCGGCTGCGGAACGCCTCCCGGAGTATGGTAGAACAGCTTGGGGCCGCTTTACCCTTCCGGGGGGAGCTGGTACAGCGCAGGGCGGCCCAGGGTCTTGTGGATAAGGGCAGGGCCGACGGGGTTGCGGAAAACACGGTCTACGAAATCGTAAAAAAGGGCCGGCCGGTGATCCGCAATGAGGGGATCGGCCTCTCCTACGGGGAGGATGATGTGGCGGGGACCCTGGTTATCAGCCGTATCGACGAGGAGGTATCCTCCGGTACCATAAGCCGGAACGGATTTTTTGACCGGGTGGAAGCGGGGGACGAAATTATTCTACAAACCCCGGAAACCGCCCCCCCCGATACCGGACCGTCCATGGCGGATCCCGAATTGCGGGCCCTCCTGCGGGCCCTGCGATAACTCTCCCCCGCCAGCGGGCTTTAGGCCCCCGCTAGACGGACCCCTGGGAACGCGCGGCGCCCCCCTTCGCCCACCGCTGATGGGCGAAGGAGGGGCGCGGCCCATTCTCCCTGCCGCCCCGCCCGCCAGCGGGCTTTAGGCCCCTGGGGCGTGGACCCCTGGGAACGCGCGGCGCCCTCCTTCGCCCGCCGCTGATGGGCGAAGGAGGGGCGCGGCCCGTTCTCCCTGCCGCCCCGCTCCGGGGGCCTGAAACCCACTGGTGGGGGGGGCTCAGGCGATCTTGAATTTGTTGACCTCCCGGATCAGTTCGTCGATGTCTCTTTTGTTCAGGCGGCTGATCTCGTTCACCTGGTTCACCGTAACGTTGATCTGTTCCGCTCCCGTGGCAATTTCATCCATCCCCTGGGTGATTTCCTCCGTTATGGATTCCAGCGTCCGGCTCGTCGCTATCACCTCCCGGCTCCCGCTATTCATCTCCCCCGAACTCTGTTTCACCTCTCCGGTGATCTCGTTCAGCAGGCTTACCGCCTTCAGTATCTGTTTGCTCCCCTCCCCCTGTTCTTCCATCGCATTCCGAATGTTCTCCTCCTGCTCCGTGACCGTCTTTACCCCCTGATCTATCGCCTCAAACTTGTTCAATACCTCGTTCGTCGACCGCGTGATCTTGTCTATCGAATCCTTGATCTTCTTTAACACCCCGCTGATGGTCTTCGATTGTTCCCCCGACGATTCCGCCAGTTTCCGGATCTCATCCGCCACCACCGCGAAGCCTTTCCCCGCCTCCCCCGCGTGGGCCGCCTCTATCGCCGCGTTCATCGACAACAGGTTCGTTTGGCTCGCTATGTTTTCCATCACCGCGTTGATCTCCAAAAGCCCCTCCGATTCACGGGCTATCCCCTGAATGTCCGCCGCCACTTCCTGCAGCCCCGTATGCCCCACCCCGGACGCTTCCGCCAGGGTATGTACGTTTCCCGCGTTATTCACCAGGCTGCCCGTCACCGACTGGATATTCGCCAGCATCTCTTCTATCGCCGACGAGGATTGGCTCACGCTCTCCGCCTGCTTATCAACCTGCCGGTTCAGGTCGGCAATATGGGCGCTGATGCTTTCCATCGCCGTTCCGGACTGCTGTACCCCGGCGCTTTGGTTTCCCACCTGGGTCTTCATGCTTTGGATGTTCGCGGTAATTTCGTTGATCGCCGCGGCGGTGGCGTCCATGTTGGTGGAAAGCTCCGTCCCGGTCCGGGAGAGGGAATGGGCCTTTTCCCGGATGATCAGGATCAGGTTTCGGATCTTTTCCAGGGTGGCGTTGAAGGAACGGGTCATATCCCCGATCTCGTCCTTACCGCGGGACTCAAGCCGCCGGGTCAGATCCCCCTCGCCGATGTCGCTGAGGATGAGGACCATCTTCTTGAGGGGATTACTGATGGACCGGGACATGAAGAAGGCCCCGGCGGAGATGAGGAGGAGCATCAAGAGGGCAATGATAAGGCTGACGACGAGCATCCGGTAGATGGGTGCGGAAATAACCCTGGTGGGGATCCCCAGCATCAGTGCCCAGGGGGTGGTGGCGTTTCCGACAGCCACGGGGACACAGATAAAAAACATATTTTCCCCGGTGAGGGGAACGGAGTTGGTAAAGGAAAATTCCCTTCCCTCCCGTATGGCATTCCGCAAATCATCCAGATAGGGGCCGGCGATATCTTTCTCCGTTTCCGCCATGGGCTTTCCGACCCGGCTTGGGTCAAAATGGCCGCTCACCAGGCCCCCGTTGCTGTACACCACGGCAA
>JAIRMO010000179.1 GCA_031258625.1 Spirochaetaceae bacterium
ACCAATAATTTCATAACACTATATATAGCGTCTGTAGGAATTTTCAGGAGATCTGGTACACTACATATGGTATACATAGGAACATCATGACTCCATATGTAGTGGCGTGAACGGTTACGATAATATTAACCACCAGACATACCGGTATGGCTACCGTACCCACTTGAGATGCAAAGGCGATTGCCGCCGCCGCGGGCCAGCCTACGTCAATAATCGAAAGGGAAAGGCCGAACCGTTCGGACATTTGTTGTACGGCCGGTCCAAGGTTACTGCCCATGAGGCCAATGACCAGGTTAAGGCCGATAAAACCGACACCTACCGTCAACCCCGCCCTAAGTGATTTTCCGACTCCCGCCCTGAGGATAACGCCAAAAACAAACAGGACAATGGGCATTACAACTGAGACGCCGAGGTTTTGAACATATCCGAAGAAGCTGATTATACCTCCCCAAACGGCATTCAATATTTCCATACGTTCCTCCTAAAAAAATAAATCTTTCCATACCGGAAAGGTTTTCTATTTTTCCATCTCCTTTATAACCTCTTCCATTAGGGCGTCTATTCCAATACCGGTAAGAAATGGAATCCCCCTAATAACCGGGCATTTTACATCCGTTGGGACCTGTGACGTAGCGACACAGAAATCGAACAAGGTAGACTTGGCGACAACTTCAGAAATTCTGCACTGGGTAATCTTGAATTTTCCTTCATACCCTCTTTTGTTTAACTCTTTCGTAAGTTTGTCGTTGGCTGCCGTGGATGTAACAATCCCCGAACCACACGCAAGCAAGATACTCTTCATCAAAACCTCCTGAAACTCGGCATTAACCGCACTGATCGTACCATAAAACGATCAACCGGCCATCCTATCGTATGATTATCCCTTCTTTTTTTATAAATGTCAAGTTTTTTTTTAGTTTTTTTACATTGAGAAAGCCGCATCCCCTTTACGAGACGGTTTTCCGCAGATCCTCCGGCATAGGCGGCTTCCCCTGGCCGTAATATTTAAAGGTATCTACCGCCTGACGAACCTGACCGGGGTTTAGACATGCCACGTTATCGCTCATGCAGCGAGCAAACACATATGTTTTTGCCGCCTCTTCCAGATAAACGCAGGAATATAACGCCTCTTTAAGCGTTTTCCCCAAAGCCATAACTCCATGGTGCTTTAAAATGACCGCCAGGGTATCGCCGGCGTTTTCCACGGTTTGAATGCCCATATCAACGCTTGCGGCGGAGGAAAAGGGACATACTTTAACGGGGCCTTTGGTGGCGTTGGGTAAAGTGGTAACAATACAGGGAAGCTCATCGGTAACAAGGCCCACGGCGGTTGCAAAGGGCTGATGCGTATGAATAACGGCGTTAATCTGGGGCATGTGTACAAAGACATACAAAAGCGCCACGGTATCTACCGATGCCGCCCGTTCACCTTCGATAACCGTTCCTTTGATATCCATAACGAGTACGTCGGAAGCCGTCATTTCCTCATAAATCATCCCCGAAGGGGTTACCAGGATCTCTCCGGAGGGCATACGCAGGCTGATATTACCCCCTGACAAGGCAATAAGCCCATAACGATCCAGTGTCATACCGGCCTTCCGTACTTCTTCCCGCTCTTTTTCAAACAGCATTTTTCATTCCTCCAAAACCTCTGTTAATTTTCCCGGATTTCTTCTTGAAGATATGCCTTTATTTCTTCTTCCGTGGCAAGGGAAACGGCTTTGTTTGCGATTTCCCCGCAACGGCGGGAATCCAGGTTCCTGATCTGGGCAATAATCGAAGGAATGGCGGAGGCGGTAACGCTCAGTTCTTTCACCCCCAGCCCGATAAGAACCGGTATCGCCAGGGGGTTACTGGCCAGTTCGCCGCAGACCCCGGCCCATTTGCCGTTCTTTGCCGCCGCGGCGGCGGTGACGCCGATGGCCCGCAGCACGGCGGGGCTAAAGGTACGGTAATAAGAGCTGATCCCCTCATTACCCCGGTCCACGGAAAGGATGTACTGGGTTAAATCGTTGGTGCCCATGCTGACAAAACTCGCCTCCCGGGCAAGCTCGTCGGCAAGAAAAACCGCGGCCGGAGTTTCCACCATCACCCCCAGGGGGGGATCGGGCCGGTGTGCGATTCCCCGGGATTTCAGCTCCGCCGCGGCCCGGGCTATAAGCGCCCGCGCCCCGCGGAATTCCCGGACCGATGAAATCATGGGAAACATGATCCGTATGTCTCCGTGAACCGCGGCCCTGAGCAGCGCCCGAAGCTGGGTAAGGAACAAATCCTCGTGGGCAAAACAAAGCCGTATCCCCCGGAGGCCCAAAAAGGGATTCGCCTCTTTCGGCAGATTCAGGGCCTTTACTTCCTTATCGCCCCCGATATCCAGGGTTCTGATGATCAACATCTCTCCGCCGAGTTTTTTCGCGGCCTCCGCATACACCCGGTATTGTTCTTCTTCCTGGGGAAGATCCCCTTTTAGAAAAAGGAATTCGGTCCTGAAAAGGCCGGAGCTTTTGGCCCCAAAACCCTGGGCAACGGTCAAATCCTCAAGGGAACCGATGTTGGCCGAAAGAACAATTTTAAGCCCGTCCCGGGTAATACATTCCAAGTCCTTCATTTTAAGCAGCGCTTCCTGCTTTCTTCGGTATTGTTCCTGTGCCGCTTCAAGCTCTTTTTGTTTAGCCCCATCGGGGTTGATATAAATATGGGCCTGTTCAAAATTCCGCACGTCCAGAACCACGGCATCGTTTTTTGCCGTCTGTTTCATAACCCCCGGAGTTCCGACCGCCGCCGGCAGGGAGAGGCTTTTTGCCAGTATGGCCACATGGGAAGTAAGGCCGCCCTTTTCGGTAACAAAGCCCCGGACATTTTTCCTGTCCATCGTGGCCGTATCGGAGGGAAAAAGTTCTTCGGCAATAACAACGCTTTCCGGGGGCAGGACGGAAAGGGACGCCTCTTCCTTTCCCAGCAGGTTACGGAGTACCCGTTTACAAATGTCCGCAAGATCCGCCAGGCGTTGGATGTTGTAGGAATCTTCTTCCATTTCCGAAAAAAGCTCCTCATACATCTTGTAAATCTCCTCGAGCGCCGTCTCCGCCCTACAGGCCCCCTCGTCAATCTTGTCCAGAATTTCCCGCTTAAAATCGTCGTCTTCCAGTACGGTCATCTGGGCCCGGAAAATGTGTCCGTATTCCTCCCCCAAAGAACCGGAAAGGGTGTTTTTGATTTTTTCAAGTTCCGCCTTTGAGAGCGAAAACGCCGCTTCAAGCCGTTTTTTTTCAGTTTCCGGTCCCGCAAACTCTGACGGATCATACCTGAGATCGGGCATTTTAAAAATAAACGCCTTCCCTAACGCAATACCCGGAGACGCGGTAAGTCCTGTAAGGATCTTCATCAGGACGCTTCTTCCTTCAGCTTTTCCGCGATCTTTTCCTCCACAGCCTTATACAGGATGCGGTAAATTTCTTTTGCCGAAGGGGCTTTCAAAACCGCATCCAGGGTATCATTATCCGAATAGGTATTGATAAGCACGTCAAGGAGAAACCCAATATCCTTTTTTTCTTTCAGCGCGAACATCGAGATAAGCCGCACCTGCATTTTCTCGTCCGGCTCACCCATGGAGGAGAATTCCACCGGACGATCCAGCCGGGCAAAAAGAATTACCGATTCATTGACGTGTTCGGCATCCGTATGGGGGATGGCGATCTTGTGGCCCTCCATAGGGAGGCCCGACGGATACAGCCGTTCCCTTTCCAGAATAGCCGCCTGAAAACTCTCTTTGACGTACCCTTTGGAAAGAAGCACCCGGCCCATGGCCGTAATGGCCTCTTCTTTGGTAGCGGCCTTCAAATTTTCAATAATACAATCTTCTTTAAGAATATCCTCAACCTTCATTGCCAACTCCATGCTGTTGTATTCCTTATGGTATAGCCGCTCTGTTCTTTTGTCAAGAAAAAAATAAAAATATTGTCAAAGGTAAAAAAATCCGGTACAATAGGGCTATGAAAAAGGCGTATATCTTTGATCTTGACGGCACCCTGGTAAACAGTATTTACGATATCGGCGACAGCGTTAACTATTTGTTAACCCAGCGGGGGCTGCCGGTTCATACCTACGACGAATACCTTACCTATATGGGGATGGGGATAGGCGTTACCCTCAGCAAGGCCATGCCCGGTTATGATACCCTTCCCCCGGAGGAACAGGAGGCCCTCCGCCGGGCGTATACGGTCCACAATGAGGCCCATTGTTTGGACAAAACCAAACCCTACGAAGGGATGACGGAAACCCTGAAGATCCTTGCCGAAGGGGGCGCGATTCTGGGGATCTATACCAATAAACCGGAAATATTGGGGCAAAAGATCGCCGCCGGGCTTTTTAAGGAAATTGAATTTGCCTTTGTGCTGGGAGGCGTTGAGGGGAAAACCATGAAACCCAATCCGGACAGGGTGCTGGCGGAACTGGACAAGCGGGGAATTAAAGCCGCGGACACCGTTTTTGTGGGGGACGGCAAACCGGACATAGCTGCCGGTAAAAACGGCGGTATGATCACCTGCGGGGTTGACTGGGGCTTTAAAGGCCGGGAGGAACTTGAAGGAGCCGACGTGATTATCTCCCATCCCCGGGAACTTCCGGACATAGCATAGGGGGGGGAAACCACGGGCGTTCCCTTAGAGGAATCGGGGGCGCTCCTTTTACCCCGCCTGCTTGAACATACCCTTTTCAACGCCGCAGATCGGGCATTTCCAGGAATTGGGCAGATCCTCAAAGGGGCCGGAGGAGCCGTCGTATTGGTACCCGCAGATCGGGCAGGTCCAGAGCCTCTCCAGGGGTTTTTCAAAGATAGGGGCGTTTACCGGCGCCTTTCCCTTGACCACCCGGTGGTAGTAGGCGTAGGTCATGGGGCTTCCCACCGCGGATTCCGCCCCGGTAACCCTGCCGATGAAGAGGCTATGGGTTTTAAGGTCCGTAAAGGATTCCAGCGTACATTCCAGCCAGCCGCAGGTGTTGAGCTTCAGTACGGGATACCCCCGCTCCGTAAGGCCGTAGGGGATAGAGGCAAATTTATCCGTGTCCCGGCCGGAACGGAAACCGAAATTTCCGATGGCCGCCGCCGGGGTTTCTTCGGAGAGGATCGATACGGAAAACCCCTGGGATTGTTTGATACATTGATTGGTAAAATTCTGATGGTTCACACAGGCCATGATGAGAAGGGGTTCTGAAGTAACCTGGATGACCGAATTCACCGTACAGCCCGTCGGCCGGCTCCCGTCTTTTGTTCCCAGGACGAACATCCCGTAGGTCAGGTTTCGTAATACCATGGTATCCATAAAAGCCTCCTCGGCCTTTCCCTAAATCAACCGTCTTTTGGGAAACGCTCTCTATAGTGTACCGGGGGGGCCGTAAATTTACAAGTTTTTTCTTTAAAATAAAAGATTTTTTTAGGTGATTTGGGTGTGTTTTCGGGGCCGCGGAAACAAATCTCTATGCGCTTACTTAAAAGGGGAGGTCTGACCCTCAGAGAGGGCTGACCCCCAGAGGTCTGACCCCGGGGAGGTCTGACCCCAGAGGTCTGACCCTCAGAGAGGGCTGACCCCCAGAGGCCTGACCCCAGAGCGGTCTGACCCTCAGCGGTCTGACCCTCAGCGGTCTGACCCCGGAGCGGTCTGACCCTAGAGCGGTCTGACCCTCAGCGGTCTGACCCCGGAGCGGTCTGACCCTCAGCGGTCTGACCCCGGAGCGGTCTGACCCCGGAGCGGTCTGACCCCGGAGCGGTCTGACCCCGGAGCGGTCTGACCCCAGAAAGGTCTGACCCCAGAAAGGTCTGACCCCAGAAAGGTCTGACCCCAGAAAGGTCTGACCCCAGAAAGGTCTGACCCCAGATGCCGACCCTACGGATTTTTGGAATTACCTCAAATTTTTTTAAAATTTTGTTTGACCCTTGTATGCAAGTATGATAGAATACTTGTACAATGAATCCTTGAGGATTCAAAAACTTTTGGAGGAGTGTAAGAATATGACGAAAAGAATTCTTTTGACGGTACTAGTATTGATTATCACTACGGGCGTTCTGTTCGCCGGCGGCCAGCAGGGCGGTCAACCAGCGGGCGGGGCTTCGGGGGCGAAGATCGCCGTTCCCTTTGCGGGAACCGAAGGCGCTACCGCCGGACAGAGCCGGATGATGCAGGAAGTGGCGGACATCCTCAACGCCAGTGGCCGCTTTGATGTGAAGGTCTATGTCGCCGGGGCCCTCCCCGGGGATACGGACAACCTCGTAACCCAGGCCCGGTTGGGGGTGAACCTGGTGGTGCCCTCCGATCCCGGACGTCTCGCAAGCCAGTTCAATATTCCGGATCTGAACATCCTCATGGCGCCCTATATCCTGACGGATTACACGATCCTGGAAAAACTTCCCCAGATTGCCCTTTACAAGGAATGGCAGGCGGAGCTTGAGAAGCAGGGCATTGTCCTCATTGCCGATATGTTCAACGGGTTCCGCAGTTTCTATACCACCACCCCGGTCAACAACCTGGCCGGTCTTTCGGGGCTTCGGATCCGGGGTTTTGGGAACGCCATAGGCCAGGCCCTGGCCAAATACTTAGGCTATGCCCAGACCACGGTGAACGCCACGGATATCTATGCCGGGGTTCAGGCAAAGACCCTGGACGGCTGCGAGATCCAGGCCGCCACCGCCGACAGCTACCGGCTCTACGAAGTGACCAAGTATCTGGCCCTCACCAAGCACTATATGCTCCAGAGCAGCTTCGTATGCGGGAAGGCCCTCCTCGACGGGATGCCCGCGGCGGATAGGGAATTCTTTGTTAAGACGGTATACGACACCGCGGCGAAGTACTCCGGCATCATCGCCCAGGAGGAGCAGGGATACTACGACGGCTTCAAGGCCAAGGGCATAACCGTTACCGAGGTTAATCTTGCCGAATTCCAGAACGCCATCGCGCCCCTGTATACCAACAACGACCTCAATATGACCCCCGGTATCAAAGACCGCTTGTTCAGAGAACTGGGACTCTAAGGAAGTTTTTCCAAAACTTCAGTTTTGGGAAAGGTTCATGGTATGGAGAGCCGGGATCGCGGGTAACGCGGTCCCGGTCTCCGTTCTCGGGTGTTTTCTACTTTGCGCCAGGTGTGGGGGTATTATGAGAAAAGTATACCGGTTTCTTTGTAAAGCTGAAGAGATCATCTGCGGAGGGGGGTTTATCCTGCTCATCGCCCTGGTCTTTTTGTCGGCGATTCTGCGGTTTTTCCGGGTCTCCATGGCATGGAATATCGATATGGCTATGCTTCTCCTGGCGTGGACCGCGTTTTTAGGCGCCGACATTGCCTACCGGTCAGGGCAGCTTGTGGGTATAGACCTGGTAACCCGTGTTTTGCCGAGAAAACTTCAGATTTGTATAGAAATCCTGATATTTCTTATCATCCTCGTTGCCCTGGCGGCTGTTATTTACTTTGGGATCCGGCTCGCGGCATCGGAATGGATCCGGCGGTACCAATCCATGCCCATTCCCTATTCCATCGTTACGATAAGTATCGTCTTTGCGGCGGCTTCCATGGTATTTTCCACGATCCTCAAGATCCGGCGGAGCATCCTCAAGCTTAACTCAAGGAGCAAATGATGGCGTTTTTATTGCTCTGTTTTGTTTTATTCCTGGTAATGGGAATGCCCATCGCCTTTGTGATCGGCATTGCCGGAATGGCCTACTTCACCGTAACCCCGGTGCTGCCCCCGGAGATTGTGGTCCAGCAGATCGTCTCCCAAAGCCAGTCATTTGCCTTCCTGGCGGTGCCCTTCTTCATCTTCGCGGGAAACCTGATGAACGTCTCGGGGATCACGAGCCGGCTCCTCGGCCTGGCCCGGCTCCTCACCCGGCGTATGTACGGCGGCACCGCCCAGATCTCCGTGGTGATGAGTACCCTCATGGGCGGCGTGTCCGGGTCCGCCACCGCCGACGCCGCCATGGAGACCCGGATCCTCGGCCCGGAAATGATGCGCCTCGGATACAAGAAGGGCTATATCTGCGCGGTGAATTGCATCACCGCCCTGATCACCGCCACCATCCCCCCAAGCCTGGGGCTTATCATTTTCGGCTTTGTCGGCGAGGTTTCCATCGGACGCCTCTTTGCCGCGGGGATAATCCCCGGCATCCTGATGATGTTTTTTTTGATGGCCGCCACCACCATCACCTCCCGAATCAAGAAATACGATCCCCCGAGGCCCGACGCGCCCCGGCTTACGCCGGGAGAAATTCTGGGGAACCTCAAGGATTCTATTTGGGCCCTCCTCTTTCCGGTGATCCTCATTGTCGGGATCCGCTTTGGCCTCTTTACCGCGTCGGAGTCCGGAGCCTTCGCCGTGGTTTACGCGCTGCTCATCGGCAAATTCGTTTATAAAGAACTGACCTGGCAAAAATTCAAGGAGGCCCTGATTACCTCCTTTAAAGATAACGGCGCCATCATGCTGATCATCGCCATGTCCGGCCCCTTCAGCTACGCCATCACCTGGGTACAGCTGCCCATCACCCTGAGTAACTTTATCTTCGGCATCACCGATAATCCCCAAGCCCTCACCCTGATCATGCTGGGCTTCCTCTTTATCTCCGGGATGTTCGTGGACAGCAACGTCAACTTCCTGCTCCTGACCCCGATCTTCCTGCCCATGGTTACCAAGGTGGGGATGGACCCGGTTCACTTCGGGGTCCTGATGGCGACCATCGTAACCCTGGGGGTGATGACCCCGCCCATTGGTTCGGCCCTCTACACGGTTTGCGGGATCATAGACTGTCCCCCGGAGGAATACACCGTGGCAAGCCTCCCCTTCCTGGCGGCGGTGCTGGTGGAATTGGCGATCCTGGTGTTCCTCCCCCAGGTGGTGCTCTGGATACCGAATATGGTATTCGGCGTCATGAGATGACGGGCGTTGAGGATATGAAGAACAAACCTTTGTGTTTTTTGAGGAGTTTTTTATGCAAATGACCATGCGTTGGTTTGGACCCGGCTACGATTCGGTAACCTTAGAACAGATCCGGCAGGTGCCCGGCGTTACCGGGGTTATCACCACCCTCTACGGGACTTTGCCGGGGGAGGTCTGGGAGAAGGACGCCATCCTCGCCATGAAAAAAGAGGTGGAAGCCGCGGGGCTTTCCCTCGCGGGGATCGAGAGCGTCAACATCCACGACGCGGTCAAAACCGGGGCTCCTGAACGGGAACAATATATCGAGCATTATATCACCACCCTGGAACGGCTGGGCCAGGCGGACATACACCTGGTGTGTTATAACTTTCTGCCCGTCTTTGACTGGACCCGCACGGATCTGGCGAAAAAGCGGGCCGACGGCAGTACCACCATGG
>JAIRMO010000010.1 GCA_031258625.1 Spirochaetaceae bacterium
GGCCCTCCCGATAACGGGGTCTGACCCCAGGTAGGCCAATCCGGGCAGTGGGGTCTGACCCCAGAGGGGGTAAGCCGCTGGGGACGGGGCCGCAGGCCCTCCCGATAACGGGGTCTGACCCTCGGTAGGCCAGTTCGGGCATCGGGGGCTGACCCCAAGGGGGGGTAAGCCGCCGGCGGCGGGGCAACAGGCCCTCCCGATAACGGGGTCTGACCCCAGGTAGGCCAATCCGGGCAGTGGGGTCTGACCCCAGAGGGGGTAAGCCGCCGGGGGCGGGACCGCAGGCCCTCCCGATAGCGGGGTCTGACCCCAGGGAGGGTGAGGCCGCTGGGAGCGGGGCAACAGGCCCTCCCGATCACGGGGTCTGACCCTCGGTTAGGCCAGTTCAGACATCGGGGTCTGACCCCAAGGGGGGGGGCAAGCTGCCGGGGGCGGGGCCGCAGGCCCTCCCGATAGCGGGGTCTGACCCTCGGTTAGGCCAGTTCGGGCATCGGGGTCTGCCCCCAAGGGGGGGTACGCCGCCGGCGGCGGGGCAACAGGCCCTCCCGATACCGGGGTCTGACCCTCGGTAGGCCAGTTCGGGCATCGGGGTCTGACCCCAAGGAGGGGGTAAGCCGCCGGGGGCGAAGGCCGTAGCCCCTCCCGATAACGGGGTCTGACCCCAAGGGAGGGAGACCGGGTCAAGGCAGGATAAACGCCGACAATCGTCTACCGCCTGTTTATCGCTCTCATAGCGGAGAAAAAGGCCCCCGCGGGAACGCGCAAGGGATTGAAGCGGTATAATTTTTTGGCAGACCTGTCTGCCAAAAAATTATTTAAGCGGAAAGCCCGGTTTCCGGCGCGAAGCGCCGGAAATGCGCCCAAAAGAGGAGGAGGCAAATCCTTGAGCGTTTATCCTGGGGGCAAGGTCAGCCCATAGGGAAAGGGAGGACCCCGTCAATGGACGATTTTTCCGTCAGGGCCATGATGAGCCGGTCCAGCCCCATGGCCACCCCGGAGCAGCGGGGAAAGGGCTTCCCGGTTTCCCCCCGGGGGAGAAAGGTCTTCCAATACTCCCCGTCAAAGCGGTGGGGTACCCGGGCCTCCCGGCTTTTTATCGCCCCCTCCCGTTCAAAATAACGGCGCACCTCCCCGCTTTCCCCTTCTTCGGAATAACAGTTGGCCAGTTCAATCCCCCGGACGTACAGTTCCCACCGTTCCACGGCCTTTCCGCCGGCCTTTTTTTGGGCCAGGCAGGGACCAAAGGCGGGGTAGTCCATAAGGACCACGGGCCGGTTCCGGGGTAGCGCCGGTTCCACCCGGTGAATAAAAATCAGGTCGTAAAGGGGCCCCTCCTCCAGGCCTGGAGGGGGGTCAAGGCCGAGCTTCCGGGCTTCCTGTTCCAGGGTTCCCCGCCGGACGGCCCCGGAGAGATCAAAGCCCCCCCAGCGGGAAAAGGCTTCTTCTATGGTGATCCGCGTAAAGGGGGGGCGGAGTTCCCGGAGGGAGCCCGATTCCGGGCCCTGGGGAAACAGTTCCGGGTCCCCCAGGAGGGTTTCAAACAGCGCCTCGGTTATCCCCAGGGAATCGCCGTAATCCGCGTCCATGGTATAATATTCCAGCATGGTGAATTCCGGGCTGTGGAGATGGCCCAGGGATTCCCCGTTGCGGAAACATTTGCATATCTCGTAGAGGCTGACCCGGTGGTCCGCGATAAGTTTTTTCATCCATATTTCCGGGGAAGGGATGAGCCAATAGGGCCGGTTTTTCCGGCTTTTGCTCCCCTCCGGAGCCAGGTAGGAGGTTTCAAAAACCTCCAGGCAGGTTTCGGGAATAAGGTCCGGGGCCAGGAGGGGGGTATCCACCTCAAGGTAGTCCCGGCGGTCAAAAAAAGCCCGGATTTTCCGAAAAACCCGGGCCCTAAACGTAAGTAATTCAAGATCCATCGTGGTTAACGCCTTTTTTGCCCCAATTGGGCCTGTCAAAAGAATTTTTTATCCGCCCGGTCATGCCAGCCGGCAGACCGCCTCTTTCCACCGCCGCCCCCGGTCGAATTCGTTCAAAAACATCCCAAAGGAGGCGCACCCGGGGGACAGAACCACCGTATCCCCGGCGGAAGCGGCCTCCAGGGCGGCTTTGACCGCCTCGTCCACCGAATCGAAGGGCCCCCGGTAGGGGATGCCCCCCTGATCGAGCAGGGGACGGAGCTTGTCGCTGCCGCTTCCCGCCAAAAGCACCAGGGCCCGGGCCCGGGCGGCGGCCCGGACCAGGGGGGTAAAATCCAGGTCCTTGTCGGTACCCCCGGTAACCAGGACCGGCCCCGGCTCAAAGGCCGCCACCGCGGCGGCGGCGGCTTCGGGGATGGTGGCGGCGGTATCGTTATAGAACCGGACCCCTCCCCTTTCGTGGAAAAATTCCAGCCGGTGTTCTATGCCCGGAAAGGAACCCAAGGCGTCCCGGATAAGGTCCGGGGGAAGCCCCAGGTCAAGGAGGGCCACCGCCGCGGCCAGGAGGTTTTTTTTCTGGTGGCGTCCCGGAAGGAGGAGCCGGGAAGGGGCCACTTCGACCGGGTCCCCGGAGGGAAGCTGGGCATAGCCGGAACCTTCCGGCCCGGAAAGCCAGCCCCCGGCAGCGCCGGGGGGGAGGGGCCGTTCCCCGTATACCAGGGGCCGGCCCGGGGTCTCCCCAAGGAAGCGCGCGCCCCACTCATCATCGGCGGCAATGGTGGCGTCTTCGCGGTCCTGGCCCCAGTATATGATCCGTTTATCCGCCACATAGTTTTCCATGGTACCGTAACGGTTCATATGATCCGCCATGATGGAGGTAATCACCGCGCACCGGGGTTTCAGGAGGGGCCGGCTCCCGGAGCGATCCGGCGCGGGCTTGACCCGGTCCCGGAGGTCCCCAAGCTGCCAGCTTGAAAGCTCCAGGACCACGTCATCATCCCTGGTCAGGGTTTCCAGAAAGGCCAGGGGGGAACGGGTGATGTTACCCCCCAAAGAGGCGCTCCCCGGAAGCAGGCCCCGGTTCCGGCCCTCCCGCAGCGCCCAATGGATGGCGGAGGCGGTAGTGGATTTCCCTTTGGAACCGGTTACCGCCGTAAGCCGGGCGGGGGAAGCGGCCAAAAAAAGGGAAATATCCGTTTCTATACACCGGGCGGCCCGCAAAAAAGGGGAATCCGGGGGTACCCCGGGGTTTTTTATCACCATATCCGCCTGTTCAAAATCTTCTATCCGGTGGCGGCCCAGCACATACCGGACGGATCCGGCGTCTTTGAGTTTTTCCAGGGAAGGGGCCAGGGCCTTTTCGTCCCGCAGATCCGTAACCGTTACCTCCGCCCCCCGGCTGAGGAGGTACCGGACGGATTCCAGCCCCCCTCCATGGAGACCCAGGCCCATCACCAGGGTCCGCATTCCCCGATAGGGGTTCCCTTCCCGGGATCGGGTATATTCCACAAAAAACTCCTTCCAATTTTGACCCCGGCGTTGATCCCGGTAAATGGTCGTCTATCTGAAACGGGGCCGCCGCCGCCGGTAACCCTGGGGAACCAGGCTCCCTATTGCCTGACCGGATACTTATCGAGTATAGTATTTTGGTGCAAAAAAATGAAGAACCCAATGAGGCCGGATACCCGCTAGAATCCAAGGAAGGCGGACAAGCAGCGCCTGTCTCCCCAAATTGAAATCGGGAACCCTTTCTTATATAAGGAAAAAGCCCCATGGTACAGACTGAATTAGAAAATCCTCTACCCACGGTAGATGAAAGCGGGCGGCCGGTTAATTTCGGCTGGGCCCGATCTCCCCTTTTAACCTATGATCCGCTTTTATGCGGCGGTTCCCGGTACCGGCTTACCGAGTCCGACCGGTATATCATTTTTTCCCCCGCCTATTTAATGATCCTGGAGGTCCTGGACGGCGGGATCTTGGGGTACATCGGCATATCCGTGGTGTTTCTTAAAGACAAGCGGCGGTCAACCCAGTCCTATGTTATTCCCTTTCCCCTGGGGTCTTTTGAACTTCCCAAGGACAGTGAAAAAGGCTCGATTCGGATACAACAAAAAAAGGGGGAAATCAATTTTGCCGTTATGGAGGGGGGGGCCCGGATCATCAAATTGGATATCCCGAATTTCGGCCACCACCGCCATCTCTGGGGGGTGGTGGTGTTATCCGCGGCTCCCGCGTTCCAGTCCCTTGTTACCCACATGCCCTGGCGGAGGGAAAAAAACGCCTTCCGGTATTCCCGGCGTTCCCCCTGGTACACCGCCGAAGGGGTCATGCAGTTAAGCGGCACGGAAATAGTCTTTTCCAAGGGCA
Source organism: Spirochaetaceae bacterium (assembly GCA_031258625.1). Classification (GTDB taxonomy): domain Bacteria; phylum Spirochaetota; class Spirochaetia; order Treponematales; family Breznakiellaceae; genus JAIRMO01. The sequence goes on from JAIRMO010000010.1 coordinate 4,293, forward strand.
GCGCCTGGGGTATCCTTGACTGGAACCGGGGGGTACGGCCCCGTTCGGATGTCCAGTTTTGGGCCGCGGCCTGCGGCATGACCGGGGAAAGGCAAATCGGTTTTAATGTGGGCTATGGTTCCGCCGATTCGGGGTTTGGTACGGAAAACGCCTTTTTTGTAGACGGAATCCTCCATAAACTCGATCAGGTAACCTTTCATATTTCCCCCAACAACTGGCTTGAACCCTGGCATTTTACCAGTAACGACAACCGGCTGGAGATGACCTTTGTCCCCAATCAGGAGCGGTTTGAACACAACCAGCTCCTGATCCATTCCCTCAAGCGGCGGCAGGTCTGCGGCTCCTTTACGGGGAAGGTCATTCTGGACAACGGGGAGGAGCTTGCGTTTCAGGATCTTACCGGCATGGCGGAGCGGAGAAAAACCCGATTTTAGCGGCCCCCGGCAGGATTAGGCCGGCAGCAGGATAAACGTCTGGAAATAATAGAAATTTACATCCTCCTCCTTTTGGGCGCATTTCCGGCGCAAAGCGCCGGAAACCGGGCTTTCCGCTTAAATAATTTTTTGGCAGACAGGTCTGCCAAAAAATTATACCGCTTCAATCCCTTGCGCGTTTCCGGCGGAAGCCTTTTTTTTCGCTAGACAAGCGGTAAACAGGCGGCAAACGATTCTATGCGTTTATCCTGGCCCCGCCGGATTAGTCCTTTACAAACCGATGAAGATCCGCTACAGTTATATGGGTACGGTTGTAACCGCATGAGAAGGTTCCCATGGCAAAAGATCGGCTCAATCCCCTCAACGACTATCTCTTTCTCAAAGTCATGGGAGAAAAAGGGGACGAGGAACAGTTGCGCTCCTTCCTCAATGCCGTCCTGGGACGGAAAGGGCAGGATGTCATTGAATCCCTGGAAATAATCGAAAACAAGACCATACCCGCCGAGGTCATCGGCGATAAAACCAGCATTCTGGATGTCCGTGCCCGGACCGGCCGGGGAGAGCGGGTCAATATCGAAGTCCAGCTTCGAAACCTGGGGAATATGGACCGGCGGAGCTTGTTCTATTGGAGCCTTGAGTTTTCCCGGGGGATGGCGGCCGGGCAGGATTACCGGGAATCGCCGAATGTGATAGCCGTCAATATCGTGAATTACGAGTTTATCCCCGAGGTTCCGGCGTTTCATACGAGTTTTCATATATGGGAAGATACCCACCGGGAAATTCTCTTGACGGATGCCCTGGAGATCCGCTTTATTGACATGGTGAAGTTCCGACGCTTAGCGGAAAAGGATATACGAAATGATCCACTGCACCGCTGGCTAACCTGGTTTGACCGAGATAGTCCGCTTAAGCTGGTAGAGGAGGTAATCAAGATGGATACGGGGATACAGAAGGCAGAAGAAAAGATGGTGTATGTGTCAATCGACAAAGAGGCGCTCCGGGCGTATCAGATGAGGGAGATGGCGCTGTCTGATTGGACCAGCGGGCTCAACCACGCCCGGCGGGAAGGCATACAGGAAGGCAGGCGGGAGGGCATACAGGAAGGCAGGCGGGAGGGCATACAGGAAGGCATACAGGAAAGTATGCGGAAAATTGCCGCTAATATGAAAAGGCGCGGAGTGCCCATTGACCAGATTGCAGCGGATACCGGGCTTTCCGTCGAAGACATCGCGAAACTGTGAGGGAGCGGGGTGGGGGAATCCCCACCCCGCTCCCGGGAACTTCCGCCGGTTTCCAGCAATTCCGAATTCGGAATTGCTGGAAACCGGTAGGTTCTTCCGATATTCCGGAGTATGTTTCTATAAAGGACCTAAAAAACGTTGATACCCGCCGGCCCCGGTAGTACGTTAAAAGATGAACCATTTTCAAAATTTTCTCAGCCTCTAAGATGGTTCAATTGCCTTAGGGAGGGTGAGTATGAAACCGCGGATACCTTCTGTTTTTTTTACGATTTTAGTATTCCTTGTCGTATTAATACCGATTGCCATCGTTCTAATAAACCTACAGGACATTATAACCTGGGCTTCCAGGCAATCCTTTTTGGGGAAAAACGCCCTGGCCCTGGTGGCGCTGATTCCGTTACTAAGCGGGGGGCTGCTCTGTTTGGGGGTGGGGATTATTACCAAGCGGGAGGAACAGCAGGCCCTGGCGGCCCATGAGCGGATGAAAAAGGAAAATCCCCCGGGGTATTCCGGGAAAAATGAGCTGCGGGATATATCGGCCCTTATAGACGGGATCAACCTTTCTCTGAATCATATAAAAAGCAGCTCCGAGGAGATCCTCTCCCTGTCAAAAACAATCACCCGGACCTGTCAGAGTATGGGCATAAAAAAGACAGCCCCGCCGCCCCCGGTGAAGGCCCTGTTATGTACGGACAAATTTTTGGAGATGCCCGTAAGCCCCGAAGCCCTGACGATGGCCATAGAAAAGATCAACCACACCGAGGAACGGTATACCCTTCAATTTAACAAAGACAAATTTGAAAATCCGATATCGGAAAAAGAAGTTTTGCTTATGCTCCTTAACCGGTTGAAAACCGAACAGAACTTCCATATTTCCCGGTAAAAAAAACGGGGCGGTCCAAAAATCTTTTGGACCGCCCCGCGCTTAAACACTTTCTTTTTTAGTCCGGAAACCCTGGGGTTTCCGGAGGTCTGCTTAGTTAGCCGTTAGTCATACAGCTATTCCTCTATAATACCGACGTCGATCGAGCCGCTAAAGGCGGAGGGGAAACTCGCGCCGTCCGAGGGATCGGTAGCGTTTGGGGTATTATTGCGCTCCGCGTTGTTGCTCCATCCATCCCCGTCCGAATCATCACTGCCGGCCGGGCTAGTAAAGTCCTTGGGATTAGTGAAGTGATCATACTCCCACTTGTCCGAAAACTTATCGCTATCGGTATCCGACGCAGTGGGATTTGATGTAAAGGTTCCACCACCATTAGTCCACCCCTTTACTTCTACGTAATCCGAAAGGCCGTCATTATCGGTATCGGACACAAGGGGGTTTGAAGTAACTCCCTCAACACCATGTACTTCTTCTCCATCCGAAAGGCCGTCACCATCGGTATCGGCTATATATGGATTCGTTCCCGCGCTTGCTTCATCATCGTTTTCTAGTCCATCGTTGTCATAGTCATCCGGGTTGGCCGGATTCGGATGATCAGCCGGATCCAAGGGATCAGTAACGTTCTCCACCTCATAACCGTCCGGGTAACCGTCGCCGTCGGTGTCGGCAACCTTCGGATCCGTCCCATTGTCGTATTCATCCTTGTTGGAAAGGCCGTCGCCGTCCTCATCACCAGTAGGATCAAGGTTACCGTCATTATTGCCGTCAGAAGGAGACCTGGAGTCGTGTTCCTCCTCCCAGGCATCGGGCATACCGTCGGTGTCACTGTCATTCGATACCACGATCACTATCGCGCCGTTGGCATTGTAGGTGGGCGCGGCGGCCGTATAGAGAGCAAAATTCGTATTGGCGGTCGGCAGCTCGTCATTTACCCCGTTTCGGATGATCCATGTGGGCACCTTGCTGTTCGTCAGGTCAAAATGGGTTGAGGTTACCCTCGCATCGGTATGGAATATTTGCCACCGGTTACTCTCGGTCAGATTAAAGGGCACGTACTCCAGATTGAAATACGCCTTATACGAACCCAGATATTGGGTATTAAAAGACTGGGTGATTTTATTTGTTGTAGCATTAAGTCCATCCCCGGAAGAGAAGGCAACGGAAGGATCGGGGAATCGCTCCAGCTTCGCGATCTTCTTCGCGACAGGCAATGATAAGTCGTTCGAATTTAAGTACTCGGAACAAACTTTAACAACGCCAGCTTCGGGGGTAAGCGTTATAGGGTCGTCGCCGAGTGTTTTTTGGGCCTGGAACAACGCCGCTAATCCATTTTTCCCCTGCTTGTTCAGTAAAGTCCACTCTATATTATAAAAGGCGTCTGGCCCCAAGTGCATATAAATCTTTTGGGGGATCCCGTCTATTCTCCTCGGTTGGAATATCTTACCCGTATTAGTATAACCCGTACCGACAATGCGGGTATCCACTATAATGGGAAGCAGTTGTACCGAGACAATCACCTCCTCGGTTGAGTTTAACGTAAACTCCGACATCCCGGCATTCAGCAGGGTCGGGGGGGTGTTGTTGTTTACCCAATGCCCTAACAATAGGAGTAATTCGTAGGTCTTGCCTGTGGGCAGGCTGCCAAGATGGACGTTCCCATCGTCGCTCTCGTCATACCCATAAAGGTAACCGGTCCCTTTCTCCACTACCAGAGCCTGGAGAAAGTTCCGGACCCCCTGCCCCGCCACCAGCCGGTCCCCGGTCAGACCGACCGCGTTCCGGGACGAGCCGCTCCCCCCTACCGTAACCGTAAGGGTAATGATCTCGGCATCCTCCACGGTATTGGTGTTGGTATCAACACTCCGCTCTTCCACCGGAACGGACATATTGGGGTTAGCGCATCCTAAAAATAACAGGGCCGCTAAGATTCCACACCCAAACAGAACACTCAATTTCATGGCTTTCATATAAATCTCCTTTAATCCTATAATGGAATGTAAAAATCAATGTCTTGCCCCTCATCCTGGGGCGGTGAGGGGGGTGTCGGCTGGTCGGTGTCCCCCCCGTTCTCCCCCTTCTCCGCGGGGAAGAACCTTATATCAAGCGAACGGTACGCCAAGGACGTGGGATGGTTGAGACAAGACTGGGCATCCTCATGGGAGAAATTCGTACTTTGAAAGTAACGTCCGGGACCGGCATACAGAAAAACCGCCGCCGTATACCGTACCCCTTCCTGAAACTTGGCGTGACGGGGACTCCAGAGCACCAGCCCGGAATACTCATCATCTGCCCCCACGTATGGAACCGGGTCTTCACCGCTTACCGGCGCCGGTATAGCGGGAGTCAGATCGTAGTTCACAACCGGCGTGGCAGCATCGGCGGGCTTATAGACCACGTACACTACCCGGTTGGCCGTATTCAGCTCGGTTTTACTCGGCTGTTCCTCTACCGATCCTTCGGGATAGCTAAAGGGTATCTTCGCGTCAAACGCATAGGAACCCTTTGTTTTCAGGGTAATTTCCGCCCGATACTCCCCGTTCTTGACAAATTTGGGGAGGTTGTCGATGACGGCGTCATTGCTGTCTTTCCAGACCACGCTCCCCTCTACCCCCTGCCGGTTATAGATGTATTTTACCGGCTTCCAATTTGCCACCGGGATGGGAACATAATTCTGGAGGTTATAATCAATGACTATGTTGCCGCTGTTTTCTTCCGGAATCTTGGCGGGGGGATACTCCGCCTCTAGTCCCCGGACGTACACCGATATGATTTCATCATCGTCAACGGCCCGGCTCCGGCTCATGGATTCGGCCGGTTGAGGTATGGCTCTGACGGTTACCAGGTTCGACCGGTACTCAAAATCGACATCCGGGTCAAAGACATACCCGCTTTTCGCTTTCAGGATGATCACCGCCTTGTAGGACTCATCCCTGACAAAGGACTTCCCGTCCAGGGGGTTGCCCCCGCTGTCCTTCCATTCTACCGCGACATCCACCCCTTCCCGGCTCAGGGACTTTATCGGGGCCTGCCCCGCCACCGGGATCGAGACATAGTTCTCGAGGTTGTAGTCCACGACTACCCCGGGATCCGCGCCGTTGTTCCGGGAATCGGCCCAATCCTCCCCCGTAAGCGCGGTACATCCGGGTAAAAGCATAATGGCCGGGAACAAAACAAACAGGAAAAAGCGCACAGAAAAGAACGTCGACGTTCTAATCGATAGAGAAGCCCGACCTCTTACCCCCCCCGATTGGTTACCGGGAGAGATAAAAAAAAGTGATTTGTCTATGAGAGCGGACGAAATCCGATTTATAGAATATTTTAACACCTTGGCTCATCTCCTTTACTGCAAATATAATTATTAATTTTAATAAAATCAATAAAAAAAGTAAATTTTTTTAAAAAATAAGGGGGCAGGGGCATGGCTTACCCTTGACTCGCCCCTATTTTTGGGGGTGTTTTGACGGGGCGCCAAAACCTCAAAACAGGGCTCTATTTAGTCCGCGAGTGATTTTTTGGGATATTTTATAGAAGGTAAATAGCATAAATGAATACTTTACCGAGGCCCAAAAGGAAAATTTACGGTATTTTCAAGAAATTTGACCGGGTTTTTGGGGTCATTAGTTTTTTTATGAAAAATTCTATTTTTCTACAATATATAGATACTCTTTTACGTGGATGTTCCGGTTTCGCAGATTGCGGCTCCCCCGGAAGGTGTTGTAGGGGGTTTCCAGAACCTCCACCTTTCCGGTCTTGCGGAGGATCCCCTCCATTTCCTCCCGGCTGATAAAACCCTCGGAATTAAAGGAAACGATGATGAACTTGGCCCGGATATTCCCCACCAGATCCGCCAGGGCCCGGGGGGCGGTCCGTTTCCCGTTATAGGCGGACCGGTTCCATTCCGGGGGGATCCCCGACACCGGGCTTATCCGGGAAGGGCGCTGATAATTGCGGATCAGGTTGAGCATAAAGTAGTTGGAACCATAGGGATGCTGATTGTAGGGGGGGTCCAGATAGGCCGCGTCCACCTCCGGCGTTTCCCGGACCAGCCGGTTGGCGTCTTCCCGGTAAATGCGGACCGGACACTCAAAGTTACTGAACACCGGAAAGGGCAATTCAATATCCCCCCGGATCCGGCTGAGGGCCGTTTTCCCGGAGCCGCCGAAACAACCCCGGCCGGTCCGGCGGTCCTTGTAAAACCCTTTAAAGACCCCCGCGGTGTTGGCATGAACCGAAGCCTCCGCCAAAAGGGGGGCCAGGAAAAAGGGGCGCAGGGGCTCCTCCAGTTCCTCAATGTATTGCCGGGCCGTATCCAGGTACCGGGCGTTCCGGGGGGTGTAAAAAACCCGGTCCCGGTCCCCGATGGCCGAATCGTCCCGGGGGGCGTAGAGTTCCGCGATAAACCCCTCCCGCAGGGGCTCCTCCCCCAGCCGGGAGAGGAGCTTCCCGTGGACCTGCCGGAGCCCCCCCATGTCCAGCTCCGAGGGGTTGGCCAGGTAACAGCGGTTGATCGTCTCCGAATAGGCTTCCAGATCATTGACCAGGAGCAGTTCCCCATGGGCCTTAAAAAACCGGGCCGTTATCCCGGAGCCGCTGAACAGGTCGAGCAGGGAGAGTTTTCTTTTGTCGAGCCGGGCCTTGACCCGCTCCAGGGCCCTCCCGATAAAGGGGAGGAGGCTCCGCTTGTTCCCGATATAGGTGATGAGCTGCCGGGTAAGGTAGTCTTTATTTTCCTGCAAAGGGCTATCTCCGGCGTTCTCCGCCGCGGTTTCTTTGTTTCTTGCAATATAACCGGTCGGTTGAACAAAATCAACAACCTCGCCCTTCAGGGCGAGGGCCTCGCCTTGAAGGGCGAGGCAGGTTGTTTTGGTAAGGTATTTGTCGCAGGGTACATACCCTTCGCATACAATCAATCGGCCGGGGTTTACCGGCGGGCCGGTTCTTCTTTCCGCGGGAGGGCGGGGGGGACGGGCGGCGGCTCAATTTGGCCCACAATTCAGGCTACCTGCCTGTTTCAGGACAGAGCTTTCCCCAGCGCGTTTTGGGTTTGGGGTGGAAAAGAAGGTTGATACGGAACCCAGGGCGGATTAGCGCCGCTTATCCGGGGGCGGGGGCGGGGAGAAGCGGGAATAGGGGGGGGAAAGTGGTTTGGATCACCGTTTCCCCATACCGGGGTCTGACCCCGATGGTTGAATCCCCATACCAGGGTCTGACCCCATTGTTCGTTTCCCCCCATCGGGGTCTGACCCCGGCGTTCGATGCCCCGTTCCGCTCCCCCACCGCCGTTATCTCCTCCTCAGTCGGCTCCCCCTCCACTATCCGCGACCCATACCGGTCCCCCCAGATATGCCCGATCCGGCCCTCCGCCCGGTTGTACCGTTGGGCGAACACCTGTTTCAGCCACTTCATGATTGCGGGCAGTT
>JAIRMO010000014.1 GCA_031258625.1 Spirochaetaceae bacterium
AAGGCCACATGGTTGGAATACCGCTTGATAATATCCTCGATGGACCAGCGGTTGGCGTATTCGCTCCCCTCATCGGTCAGGTGGAGCGCCACCCGAGTCCCCTGGCGGTCCGTGAGGGCGTCCTCCGGCCCGGCGGCCTCGATCTCAAAGCCCTCTTTGCCGTCGCTCGTCCACTTCCAGGTCTCCCCTTCCCCGGCCTTGCGGCTGATAACCTCGATCTTATCCGCCACCATAAAGGCCGAATAAAACCCCACCCCAAACTGGCCGATAAGGTTGGAATCCCTTTTGGCGTCATCCTGGAGTTTTTCCAGGAAGGCCCTGGTCCCGGACCGGGCGATGGTCCCCAGGGAATCGACGAGGTCCGCCTGGTTCATGCCGATGCCGTTGTCCGTCACGGTAAGGGTTTTTGCCTCCCGGTCAAAGGACAGATCGATCCGGGGCTCAAAAACAAGGGACTTGTAGGCCTCGTCCGCCACGGTAAGGTACTTGAGTTTATCCAGGGCATCGGAAGCATTGGAAACCAATTCCCGCAGGAATATTTCCCGGTTGGAATAGAGGGAATGGATGATGAGGTGCAAGAGCCGGCTCACCTCAGTCTGAAATTGGTGCTGTGCCATGGTTGAGACTCCTTTTTTGTTGGTGTTTGAGGCAGTTTTAAAATTGACCCTTTAAAACTACCCCCGGTGTATAGAAAAAACCTATATCTAAGATACTAAAGAAGCCGCTCCTGGGCAAGAGTTTCGGGCCCACCTATTGGCGCCAGGCGCCGATTAAGATATGGAAGCGGCGGAAACAATCCTTAGACGTTTTATGCTAGATACTTCACGTTCCCCCGTTGATCCGGGGTATTTCTTTACAATGATATTGTAAAAAAAATTCCAGAGAAGATCGTGATAAATCCCGGTAATGCAAGTCATACAAAAAATTTCTGAATGATTTCAGATCTTCATGAATCTTTAACTCAAAGGCTCGATTATTTTCCTTGTATGTTTTTATCACTATTTGCAGCAGAACATAGGTTATATATTCATTGAAATAAAATTTTTCAAAAACGTGTATTCTTTTTATATCAACCTCTGAATAATCCAGATGAAATGGCTTTATCAAAGAAAACCAATAAAATAAGTAGGCAATTTTCCGATAAAAATAGGGATCAGATGAGCTTGTTTTGCATCCAAATTCCGCTATATTATCCAATATTTTATCTTTTCGGGAAGATGGAATGGAAATCTTTAAATCACCAATCTGACATTCCAGCCTTTTCTGTCCATAAACATCCCGTGAATAACGGTGTAATACGTTTGATAATCCAACAACATCAGTGTTCAGACATCCCGCTCCATAAATGGATGAATCACGTTGCCGGTATAGTTTACCAATATAATTTTTAATAATATCGACCCGGTCTTTCATTGGGCTTTTCGTAAACCAGCCGTCCGTATTAAGTATATAATCTCCATTTTTATCTTGTTGATATGAATAATCATCTAATAATGAGCTGGCTAAATTCATTCCCCCCCCCTGAAGCATAAAAAATGAGATTTTTGAAGCACCTGTTCAATATTATATCAAACTGGAATTGCGATACCAGGTACCAGGGTAGAATTTATAAAATCAACGCCCTTCTGTACCAACTCCTCCTCCGGGAAATCTACATACTGAACATTTATCTTTTCATCGGTTTGACGATTTTTCTTCGCAACCATATATTGTGAGGGAAATAACTCTTCATCGGCAAAGTCTATCTCCACTCCATTTTTGTCGGTCATTACGAATACCTCTTGTCAGAAAAGATCCACTCCACATATAGCGGAGGTCTGATTAGTCAACCACTACAAATAGTGGTTGACAATCGAAATTGAATTATAACGATATCTTCTAGTATCGTCAAGTTAATATTATCAAATAATAGCAAATTTTACCTATTTTTTATCTCAAAAACTGTATTTTGATACATAAAATTAAAAAAAACGCAACATACATCCCATTTTACAGGCTCAATGCCTATAAATCGTAACTCAACATAGCGAAATTACGAAATCATAGCGCCGATTTATTCGCATTCGAATAAATCAGTGCTTCCTTAGGGGAATTTTTGACTTTATTTTATGATAGAATCCCCTCCCTTACTATTTCCCCCTTTTTATTTTTCTTTTTACCGTAGATAGTTCCGCTACGGCCTTAACCAGATCCTCGTCAAGGGAAAGATCCGAAATAGGCGCGGGGAGCCGGTAGGTCCAGTTGAAGTCGTTGGTGGTACCCGGCACGTTGATCCGTTCCGAACCGGGGTCCGGGGCGTACCAGTTGGGGGAAAGGTGGAGCAGATCCTGGATTTGGAAAACCCTGAACCGGGAGGCCGCCGCCGCCGCCTTGTGGAGGATGATCTTTGCCGTGCCGGGGTTGTAGATCTTCGGCAGGGAGGGGTAGCCGATAAAACCGCAGAAATGTTTCTGATCCACCTCCCGGTCCCACCATTCCCGCAGGGTCGAGCTGTCGTGGACCGAGGGGGTGCATACGCTCAACTCGGGGTATTCCTCCAGGGGGATGTAAGGCTGACCCTCGGCGTCCCAGTCCCGGAACCAGCGGATCACCCGGAGCCCCAGGATCTTCAGCTTGGTCAGCGCCCGGGGCACACAGGCGGGGACGGCCCCCAGGTCTTCGGCGCAGGGAAGCATGGAGGACGAGGAGATCAGGACCGACAAGAGTTTCTTACCCTCCTGCTCCCAGATCTCCTCCGAGGCAAGGCGCCGTTTTTCCAGCAGCTCCTCCAGGCCGCGCCGCTCCTCCCCGGAGAGGGCGGCGTAGGCCCGGGAATCCCGGTAGAACCACACCGGCGCGAAAAGGCCCTTTTCATACTCCAGAAAGATCCGGTTGCGCCAGGCCCGGAGAAGATACGAGCGGGCCGCGGGGTGGATTTCCTGGGCCTCAATATCCTTTTCCCCCCGGATCGCGTCCTTGAAAAGCCAAAGCTCCTCATCCCCGATCCGCTCCAGGACCCGGGAAAACACCCCTTCCGCCGCGGCGGCGGTGAGGGCGGTATTCTGATTTCCCCATTCGTCCCGGATATCCCGCAGGGCGTCCCACACCTCCCCGGTGGGGATATGGGGCCGGGACATCCAGCGGATCCGGGCGTCGTCAAAGCCCAGGGCCGTTAAATCCGCCGTGGTAACCGGCACCGCGGGGATGTAACGCCCCAGGGTGGAGGAATTATCCGCGCCGGGGGCAGCCCAGATCCGGAAAAAACCCAGCACATGATCGATACGGTAGGCCTGGTAGTACTTTTCCGCGGCCTTGAGCCGCTGCCGCCACCAGGCATAGTCGTCCTTGGCCTGGGCTTCCCAATCGTAGATGGGGAAGCCCCAGTTCTGCCCGTCGGGGCTGTACATATCCGGGGGAGCCCCGGCGGAAAGGTCCCGGCGGAAATAACCGGGATGGACCCAGACATCGCAGGAATCCTCGTTCATCAGGATGGGAATGTCCCCCTTGAGGAGGATCCCCGCCTCCGCCACCGCGGCCGCCGCCCGGCTAAACTGGGCGTCCAGGGCCTCCTGGAGCCAGACCCAGAAAAGATGCTCCCCCCGGAACTTTTTGTCCTCCCAGAGGGCCTCCACGTCCTTTGCCGTTACGGTACGGTGGGGTTCCCATTCCTTCCAGCTTTTTTCGTGGTTTTCTTCTTTCAGCCGCCGGTATACGGCGTATCCCTTAACCCAGGGGTTTTTATCGATCCACTTGCCCAGGGGGCCCTGAGGGCCTGCCCGGTCCCCTATCTCCGCCCCATGGGCGGCGTATATCTTCTTGAGGAGGTCCATCTTGGCCCGGAGGATCTCGTTATAGGGAAACCGCTCTTTGGGGCCGAAGCGCCTGCCGATTTCTTCAAGATCCCCGGTGTATGACGCCGCATCCGGGAGCTCCCCGATCCGCAGGTAGAGGGGGTGCAGGGCAAAGGCCGTCAGGGCGCTGTAGGGGGAACTTTCGTAGCCCGTATCGTTTACCGGCAGGAGTTGAATCAGCCCCACCCCCAGCTTGACGCACCATTGGGCAAATTCCACCAGATCCAGAAATTCCCCTACCCCCAGGCTTTGTTCCCCCCGGAGGGCCCCTACCGGGACGACCGTTCCGATTAACCGCTGATTCCCTTGGGCATTAACCATAATAATCCTTCCTGTTCTGTAATATAAATAATTATACTACGAAACAGGAAAAGGGCAAATGATTTTTTTCCAAACCAACCGGGTTTTGAAACGGCCGCAACGGCCTTGAATTATACGGTTCGGTTGGCTTATTCCGGTCCGAGCCCCGGGACATCCCATTCGGAGGGGAGTTTTACCGGCATACCTTTGGAATCGACAAAAGCCCAGGTAACCTTTGCTTCAACAAGAAGCTCCTCCCCCCGCTTTATCTCCTGGGCGATGATCCCGCTGACCGCCCCTTTTTTGATGGGCCAGGAACGGATCGTTACGACATCGTCGGCGGTGGCGGGTTTTTTATAATCAATTTCGACCCGGGCAACATAGACCCCGTAACCTGCCTTAATCATGGCGGGGTAATCAAAGTTTATATCTTTAAGGAATTCGTAACGGGCGACTTCCAGATAGTTAAGGTAAACGGCATTGTTGACATGACTGTAACTATCACATTCATAGGTTCTGACCATTAAAGAATATTCACTAATCATATCATTTAGTGTATAATAAAGGAAGGATCTTTTCAAAGCCCCCATAGGGGGCTTTATGCCCCCGGCGGGCGGCCACCTGAGCCCACCCGGCGCCCCCCTTCGCCAACCGGTGACTGGCGAAGGGGAGAGCCGCGCGTTCTAATGGGGCCGCCCGCCGGGGGCAGGAAACCCACTGGCGGGGGTCAGGCCCCTGACTCGGGGCGAAGGGCAGCAAGACCCGCTCCCCTTCGCCAACCGGTAACCGGCGAAGGGGGGAGCCGCGCGTTCTAATGGAGCCGCCCGCCGGGGGCAGGAAACCCACTGGCGGGGGTTAGGCCCCTGACCCGGGGCGAAGGGCAGCAAGACCCGCCCCCCTTCGCCAACCGGTGACCGGCGAAGGGGAGAGCCGCGCGTTCTAATGGAGCCGCCCGCCGGGGGCAGGAAACCCACTGGTGGGGGGGGA
>JAIRMO010000100.1 GCA_031258625.1 Spirochaetaceae bacterium
GGCCCTTGAAACCGCCCCCGAGGAGATGGGTCCGGAAGAACCCCCCGCCCCTCAGCCCCCGCCGGGGCCCCCCATCTCCCCGCCCCCGCCGGCCGCCTACGGGGGGATTACCATAGAAAGCGAGACCTCCACCGTGCCTATCCCCCCGTGGACCCCCCCTCCCCCGCCGATCCGCCTGGACAATATGGCGGTTTTATCCCTGACCTTTTCCGACGGGACCAGGGCGGTCCTCCCCCCCCTTCAGGATTCGGAAGATTTCAGGGCCGGTCAGTATCGTCTCGCGGATATCGCGGGCAACAAGACCATAGATTCCATCGAAATTTTGAATAATAATACCCACCGGAATATTTCCATCCGGAATATCCGGGTTTTTGATCCCGATGCCCGGGAAGGAATAAAACCAAAAAATCCCCTGTCCGTTGCCCGGGACGCGGTGGTTGTCATGGATGGGATCGAGGTAAAACGATCCTCCAACAATATCAACGACCTTATCCCCGGGGTAAACCTTGTCGCCCGGGGAGTGTCGGACCGGCCGGTAACCCTGGGGGTGGAATCGGACCGGGAATCGGTTAAAAACGCCATTTTTTCTCTGGTGGGGAATTATAACCGCCTTATGGCGGAGGTAAACGTTTTAATCAGAAGTGACGACCGGATCATCCAGGAACTTTCCTACCTGACTACGGAAGAACAGGGGGAACTTAAAAAACGGCTCGGGGTTTTTTCCGGGGATTCTACCCTAAATCAATTAAAAAACAATCTGCAGCGCATTGTCGGAGGCCCCTACCCCACCATGGCGGACCGGGATTTATCCATGCTGACCCAGATAGGGATAGGCACCGATGTCCGCGGGGCAGGCTCCGGGTCGGGATACGATCCTTCCCGGCTGCGGGGCTACCTTGAAGTTGACGAAGGGATTTTGGATAACGCCCTGGACACCCAGCTTCAGGCCATACAGCAGCTCTTTGGATATGACAGCGACGGGGATCTTATCGTCGACTCCGGTGTCGCCTATTCCCTGGAAAACATCTCCAAACCCTACGTGGAAACCGGCGGCATCATTTCCCTTAAAACCGGAACCATTGATTCCCGGATTACCCAGGATCAACGGCGGATAGAAACCCTGGACCGGCAGCTTGCGGCCAAGGAAGCGGCCCTAAAACTCCAATACGGACAGATGGAAGGGGCTTATAACCGGATGGAACAGATGTCTACTTCCCTGGATCAATTCAGCCAGCGGTCCAATAATAACAACCGGTAATGGGGAAAGGGGAAATTTTTATGAATATAACCATCAATGGAAACCCCGTGGATATTACCCTGGAAAAGGAGCGCACCCTGGGGGAACTCCTTGGGGGAATAGAAAGCTGGATCTCAAGCTCAGGGCATAGTTTGAGCGGTTTAGAAGTAGACGGGGCGGCCATAGGGATTAACTCCATGGAGGAGGCGTTTCAACGGGAGCTGGAAAAAATAAAGACCATAGCCATCACCACCAGCGCCCGTTCCGAATTGCTGATGGAGGCCTTGTTTACTGCCAAGGAAATCCTCAAAACCTATGGGGCGGTTTCCTTTGACGAACAGGGCCGGCTCCGGGAGCAGTGGGAAAAAAGCCCTGCCGGGGCGTTTTTATCCGAAGAAGAGCCGGATCTGTATGAAGGCATGGTAAAGACCCTGCGGGGAGAGGGGCTGCCCCCCAAAAAACTGGAAGGGCTTTTGGATGAACGGCTGCGGGAATTGAGAACCCCCCTAAAAGAACTCGCGAACATGGAAGGGGTCATCACCGGTATAGCCCGGCGGCTTGAGGATCTGCCCCTGGATATTCAAACCGGTAAAGACCAGCAGGCCGCCGAAACGGTTTCGTTATTTTCCGGTATAACAGAAAAATTATTCCGCCTTTTTTCTCTTTTAGACCAATGGGGCGTACAGACGGAAGGGATTACCGTGGAAGACCTGTCTGTTCGGGCTTTTATTGCGGAATTTACCGCGGCGTTAAAGGAATTGCTTGCCGCCTATGAGGCGAAGGATGCGGTACTGGTAGGAGATCTGGCCGAATATGAGTTGGCTCCCCGATTGCTTAAACTTTATTCTGCCATGAGAAGTCCTGCGGAAAAACCGGCCTAAAAAGAACAGCCGGTCTAACAAAAAGGAGTGATCGTAATTATGATGCTTTCGGGCATACAATGGAGCCTGCTTCAGGAAAATATCCAATATTTTAAGGAAGATGATCCGATGGCGGGGATCATCCTCATGATTTCTATTATTGGTATTGTGGTGATAAGTTTCGTCGTGAACCTGATCAAACATGGCATCGGCGCCACCGGTATGCCGAGTTCGATAGGAAAAACCACTCCCCGTCAGTTCAGCGTTTTTGCCCTGCGCCGATTGGCAAGTACCTATAGGTTAAATAAGGACCAGACGAAGTTGTTGGAACAGATCTTTAGAAGCCACGGGGTAAAGGACCCCCGGCGGGTGATAAAGGATCCCCAGATCCTGGACGAACATTTTAAGCGGGCCTATAAAAACATTGAACGGATATCCGAGACCGAAGAAGACAGGCAGCAAAAAATTTCTTTGCTGTTTTCCCTTAGAAATACCATAGAAAACGTCCAGCGTATAGAAAACACGATCACTTCAACCCAGCAGATTGCGGATAATTCAAACATAGCCTTAATCATCGAGGATGAAAGTTATCCGGTACGGGTGTTTTCCTCCGGAAAGGACACTATTTCGGTGGAATGTCCCCGGAATACCCTGGGGAAGCCCCTGTCTATCCCCAGGGGGACCCGGGTTACCCTGTCCTTCTTTACCAAATCCAGTACCGGATACTCCTTTGACACCCAGGTTTTGGGGGCCGCCCAGACCTCCAAGGGGCCGGCGATACAGATAGCCCATTCCTCCAGGGCAAAAACCCTTAATTACCAGCGTAAATTCAGGCGGAAAGAGACCGATATGTCCTGTAATTTTTATTCAATAATTATTGAAGAAATCAAAGCGGGATGGAAGAAAAAACAAAAGATGATCGTGGACAAACAAAAACATTCAGGGAACGTTCTGAATATTTCCATAGGCGGATGCGCGATAAGAACAAATGCCTCCGTACCGGTAGGTTCACGATTAAAAATTGAATTTAACCACGACGACAGCCGGTCCCTGGCGGTTTTGGGTCAGATCCTGAGGTCTAACAAAAACGGAGCCATAACCGTTATCCATATAAAATTTATTAAAGTACCCCGGAGAGCCTGGAACGCGATAAACGCGATGGTTTTTGAATATGAAAAATAGGGACGATTTTCGCCACAGCCCGGAGGGTATTACGCGGAGGTTTCAAAATTTCAGTTTTGGGGAACCCAGCCTGGAATTCAGAAAAAAAAACGGACTTTTGACCGCTTTTTCCATCGCTGCTCCAACAGCCGGGTGTGGAGACGAGCCCTACGAACAATCTTATACATGAAGCAGGTAGCGCATGAAAATTGTGGAAATCAAAGATATTATCAGAAAGGATGTTCCTATCTATTACCGCCGGCATTTTTCCGGCGTTGCGATCCTGGAATTAGTGAATAAACGCATAGAACGGCGTATCGATTTTATGATTGAGACTAAACCCACCGGGGAAAAGGAAATTTCCTTATCCCTTTCAGATCCCGTAGATTATCCCCTGGCCCCCCTTATTAAGGAATTAAAGACCTTTGTCGGCGACCTGGACAACAATGGGGGCCTTCCTGGCTGAATTTATTTCGGCCTCCCCGGAAGCAACCATACGCGCCGGGGAAGAACTCGCCGAGTTATTACATCCCGGAAGCGTGGTTGCCCTCCGGGGGGGGCTGGGGGTGGGAAAAACCTATTTAACCAAGGGGATCGCCCGGGGATTAGGGATAAACGAGGAAATTACCAGTCCAACCTATACCATTATTTCCGAATACCAGGGAAAATTACCCCTCTATCATATAGATGTTTACCGGCTGGGGGGGGATGATGATTTCAGCGCCCTGGGGGGGGATGATTTCCTGTACGGCTCGGGGGTATCGGTAATTGAATGGAGCGAATTACTCCCCCGATCCCTTCCAAAGGACGCGATAACCATTGAAATAACCCTGCTTGAGGGGGATCGCCGGCTTATTCGTGTTACGGGGCTTCCCGGAGAGGACTTTCACCCATGAACGTACTTGCCTTGGATACGGCCACCTCGATTTTGTCCCTGGCCCTTTCCGCAAAGGGTGCTTTATGGTATTTTGAAATTGACGCGGGGCTTAAACATTCCGAACTCCTTATGGACGGGGTGGATATGCTTTTTAAACAAGCCGGTTTAAAACCAAAAGAGGTGGAACGGATCGCCTGTATGAAGGGCCCCGGCTCATTTACGGGCCTGCGGATCGGATTTTCCGCGGCTAAAGGACTGGCCCTTTCCCTGGAGGTTCCCCTGGTTTCGGTGCCTACCCTGGATTGTATGGCCCTTTCCCATTCGGTCTGGCCCGGCCTGGTACTTCCCGTAATTGACGCCCGGAAACACCGGTATTTTACCGCCCTTTACCGGGGAAACACCCGGCTTTCCGCCTATAGGGACGCGGATTCCGGGGAAATTCTGGAGCTTATACGCTCGGCTCCCCCGAAGGGGCCGGTATTGTTTACCGGTCCTGAGGCGGATACCCTGCTGGCGGAGCTGGGGGGGGCTGTTCCCCCGGAAGATTTTTTGGTCGATCCGGCTCATAAAAGGGGACAGGGCCGGGAATTATTGGCTATTGCAAAAAACATGGATATCAACAATAATGAAATGGCAATGGGGCCTTTGTACCTGCGTCAAAGCGATGCGGAATTAAACCTGAACGGGGCGGGGTATAAAAGTTAATTCCCGGCTTTATGTCGTTTGAGGTTGTTCCAAAATCCGGTAGTCCGGCAGGACTATGATTTTGTCCCGCAGCCTTAGATTTAAGCGGAAAAGCGGGCGGGGCTTGAAATCGGTTTGAATCTTTTAAATAAAGTTGGAGTATATGGCAGACGTTCAAAAAGAATCATACGATGAATTAGAGTATCTGGAAGAAGTTGAGGACCTTGAAGCAATAGCCGATGAGTCTCTCAACCCGGAACCGGAAACTAATGAAACTTCAAAATTTTTCTCTTCTTCGCTGAACCCTTTTTTAAACAGCGTTTTTCCGGTATTATTTATCGACAATGAATTGAAGATCGTGTATACCAACCCTTCCTGTGAACATCTGTTTACGGGTTTCTTTAACATGACGGGGAATTCCTTTATTGATGTTTTTGGCAAATACTTTGAAGTGGCGGCGATCCGGGAGATTCGGGAAACCGTCTTTAAGGGAAATAACGGATATTCCTGGAAAGGGGAAGCCCGGATTAAGTCCCGGGAAATGGTAACGGTTCAAACCAGGGTGTATCTTTTTTCCGCGGATTTGAATATCAAACGGCCCCGGGAATTTGTGGTCATGTTTGACGATGTTACCGAAGAAAACAAGCGGCTGCTCCGGAGCGTCTTCATGAGCCTTTTGGAGGCCTCAAAACTCAAGGATAATGATACGGGGAAACACATCGTCCGGGTTAATCATTACTCCCGGCGCCTGGCGGAAGAACTGTACCGGAAGTCCGGTTACGACCGGATCGACGCGGACTTTATCGATAATATCGGGTTTCTCGCCTCTATGCACGATGTGGGGAAAATCGGCACTCCCGACGATATTCTTAACAAAGAGGGGCCCCTAAACGAATGGGAATGGACGGTTATGCAGGAGCATACCAAAAACGGCGCCTTTATTTTGTCCACCTACCCCAACCCCATGGCAAAGGAGATTGCCCTGAGCCACCATGAACGGTGGAATGGATCGGGATACCCCTTCCAGTTAGAGGGGGAGATGATACCCCTGGCCGCCCGGATTGTCAGTATCGCCGACGTATACGACGCCCTGCGGATGGAACGGACCTATAAGGTTCCGTTTCCCCACGACATAGCGGTTCAAAAAATGATGGAATGTAAGGGGACCCAATTTGATCCTTCCCTGATCGAGACCTTCCTTTCCATCAACAAAGATTTTGACGTCCTCTATGAACAGAACAAGGATTAAAAAGGGCCGACCCTCCGGCCTTACAGGGGCTCCCTGTCGGCGCCAAAAGTGAATTCCGGAAATACCGGGGTTGAGGCCGCGGCGGCCTTGTTTTCCGCCCTGATCGCGTCAAACACCTCCTGGCGGTAAACTTTTACCGTTTTGGGAGCGTCCACCCCTATTCTGACCTGATCTCCCCGGATCTCTATGATAGAAACGGAAATATCCTCGCCGATCATGACCTTTTCGTTGATCTTCCTGGATAGTATCAGCATGGGGCCTTCTTCACCGGGTCCGCCCGCTTAACGGAAGCCAGCTCTTCCATGATGTTATGTTTGGTCTTCCACCGGGGATCGGTGAGGATCGCCTGTTTACCCAGCCGGGATTCCCGGTTGATGATCAGGGGGCCCTGGAGGTTGGCGGTCATGGGGCCTTCCGCGGGAATGGTAACAATCGAGAAGGTAAGGGCCATTTGGGGATCCGAAAGACCGATCTCCCGGAATTCCCCATCGTCCACGTCCACCTCATAGTCGGGCCTAAACAGGAAGGGGTTGATCAAAATAAAGGCGAGTTCCCCCACTTCCAGGGCCTGGAGCCAATAAAAGGGCTGCCGTTCCGCGTCCAAAAGCACGTATTCCTCGATCCTTTCAAACCCAAAAAGACCCGCGGGAAAGGTAATTTTCTGCCGTTCATCCACGTCAATAAGCCCGTAGGCCTTGGTTGTAACCTTCACGTTTTTCTCCTCCCCATAAGATTCCCCAAAAAGGGGCTTTGGTCAAGTCCGATACTTTGTCCGCTTAAGGATGCGGGTGTTAACGGAGGAAATCCAGGAGGGTGGGCTGAATGACCTTGGCGGCGGTCTGGAGGGCCGCCTTGTGGGCAAAATCCATCATCCCCAGGTCCGTGGCGGCGGTGGTAAAATCAAGGCCCGATTCCCTGCCCAAGGCGGCGGTAACATGGGGGATCTCCTCGTTGAGCCGGTTCCAGGCCGTTTCCGCCCGTTCAAAGCGGCTCCCCAGGTCGGTAAGGCGGCTCGCGAAATTACCCAGGGCCAGGTCTATACCCCCTATACCCTGGCTCCCCACCGATTCCTGATCCCCCCGGAACAGGGCGTCCCGGAGGCGGATCACCATGTCGAAGACGGAACCCCCGGAAACCCGGGCCGCGGGATTCCAGTTGGGCGCCCCGGGATCGCTATTGGCGGTGATGATCCCCAGATCCTGTAAAACCCGGGAATCGGAACGGTCTTCCAGGCGGATAAGGTGGGCGTTGGTCCCTTCCAGGGCAAGGCCCCGGGTTTCCGGGTCCACATAGGCCTTTACCGGGGCGGGGGATTCGTTGATTTTGGCCGCAATGGCGTGGAGGGTGTCCCCGGTCGTAACGGTGATCTCCTGACCGTCCACGTAAAAGGCCCCGGGGGCGGTAACCCGGTAATCGGTGGCGTCGGCGGCGGAAAAGACCTGCATCTTTTCCGCCCAAAAAGCCTCTCCCCCCCCGATGTCCAATGAGGCATAGGAGCCTTCGCTTATCTCGGCCCGGCGGGAGGGACCGGAACCCCGGTATTCCACCCGGACTACCATGGATTCTCCCCCCCCCTGGACGGTTCCTTCCACCGCCCGGAATGGCTCGGTAAAGACCTTGTCCCCCGCAAAGAGCTGCTTGCCGTCGGGACCTATGGTGTTGGATATGGATACCAGTTCTTTGAGGAGTTCGTTAACCTCCACCGCCATATACCGCAGATCCTCCGGGGCGTAGGTGCCGTTGGCCCCCCGGACGGAAAGTTCCCGGATCCGCTGCATAATATCATTGGCATGCCGGAGGTTCCCCTCCACCGCCTGGTAGTGTTCCCGGGCATGGAACGTGTTGGTTTCAAACCGTTCCAGCCGGGACAGGTAGGATTCGTAGCGAACCGCATGGGACGCCGCCAGGGGATCGTCCCGGAGTTCCCGAATCCGGGTCTGTCCGGCGATCTTGGACTGGATATTGGCAAGCCCCTCTTCCTGGCGCCTCAGATAGTACTGGGCATCGTTATTCGGCATATCCGTGGAAATTCTTCTCATCTCATACTCCTCTTCATCATACGGGGGGGCTTAGGAAACCCTCTTCGCGGGTTATACCCCCATCCTGTTAATAATGGTATCCAATAGGGAATTGACCGTGGTGATGAACCGGGCCGCCGCGGCATACCCGTGCTGGTACTTGATCATGGCCGCCAGTTCTTCATCCATATTGACCCCGGAAATGGATTCCCGCATATCCCGGAGCTGCTTCATGGTGAGATTCTGGGTTTCCAGGGCCCGGCCGCTCTGTTCCCCCAGGATCCCGATCCGGCCCACCGCATCGGCAAAGTAGTCGTCAAAAGTCCGCTGCCGCCCCACCATGACCGCCGTGTTCCTCAGGGCGGCAATGGCCAGGGCGGCCTCTCCGTTACCGGGATTGGCGGGCCGGCCGTTTTCCCCAAAGCCCGCAACCACCGACGAGGAATCCCGGAGCAGGGCGGGGTTTACCTCAATCCACCCCGAAGGGTGGGCCACCGGGGCTGCGGCGTAATCCGCGGCTCCCCCCGTGAGGGCTTCCACCGCGTCGGGCCCGCCCCAGTCGTAGGCCCCTTCGGCCCCCAGGGCGTTGAGGAGTCCCGCGTACCCCGTAAGGAAGTACCCCGAATCTTCGATATGGCGGATCACAAAGTCCGGGGCGTCCCGGTCCGCCGAGGGGGTTCCCTTGAGGGAAAGGCGGCCCTCCCGGTTGAGCCGGGCGGTAACCTCCGCGCCGGAATTGTTGATCCGGTTCACCACATCCACCACCGTATCCGTGGGGTAATAGGGAATTTCCACATTACCCCGGGGAGCCGACAGGGTTATCACCCCTTCAAGGCCGATCTGGGCCCGGCTTTCCAGGGCATTGATTCCGTTGATCCTGAAAATATAACTGGAGTCGTAGACCCCGTCCCCGTCCCGGTCATAGTTCCCCGCCACATTGGTCACAAAAGGGTATTCGGAAAAAAAGTCGTTCCCCGTGGTCCCGTTAAGGCCGTAACCGGAGCGGTGGATCTCATTGACCAGGTCGATAAAATTCATGGTCATCGAATCCAGATTTTGGATTTCCTCCCGGATGGTTCCGTCCCGCAGTTCCAACAGGGCCCCGAGGCTCCCGCTGTGGTGATCCCGTTGACGCTGGATCTGCAGCTCATCCCCGGTGTCTTCCCAGACTATCCGGGAGTAACCTTCGGTATCTATCCCCCGTTCCAGTTCAAACTGACGGCCGATACGGCCCTGAACCAGGACCCTTCCCCCGGTATGGACCATAAATTCATCGGGGTCCCGCTGATCCACGGTGATGCTGATGATGGACGAGAGTTTATCCACCAGGAGATCCCGGCGGTCCAGGAGGTCGTTGGGGTTATCCCCCTGGGCGCGGATCTTCTGAATGTCGTTGTTCATGGCGGCAATCTGCCGGGAAAGGTCGTTGACCCGTTCCACGGTGAGCTGAATATCCTGTTCCACCATGTCCTGAAGCCCCTTGAGGGCGTTAAAACGATCCCGGATCCCGTCGATCATGGTTTTTCCCCGTTCCACCACCGCTATCCGCTGGGGGGTATCCCCGGGGTACAATGAAAGTTCCTGCCAGGAATCCCAGAAGGCGTCCATCTTGCCGCGGATGGAGTTCTCCCCTACTTCCAGATAGGCCTGATCTATCATCCGGAGGTAGGGGTCCCGAGCCCCCCAATACCCCTCCCCGGAGGCCTCGGCGATGATCCGCTGGTCCAGAAGCTGGTCCCGGATCCGTTCTATCCGTTCCACCATGGTACCCTGACCTATCTGGCCGGGGGTTTCCTCCCGGTTAAGGCCGGGAAGGTAGAGGGGTTCAAAGGGGGAAAATTCCACCCGCTGCCGGGAATACCCCTCGGTGGAAGCGTTGGAGAGGTTATGTCCGGTGGTATTGATCCCCTGCTGGTGGGCCGCCACCGCCCGTTTTCCTATTTCGATCCCTGAAAAGGTTGAGGTCATTTTTACTCCTCCTTAAAAACTATGGTTCAGAACCATACTCCGCATATCCGCGGGCCGGTGGACCCCCTGCCGGGAATAGAGCCGCCCCTTGCGGTCCGGGAAAAGGGCTTCGAGGAAGGCCGCCACGGTGGTCCTGGCTTCGTTGAGGTATTCCATAAGAGAATTATTGTGCAGCCGCATCCTGAGGGTTTCCGTCTTGAGTTTCCGGTAGGCAGCGGTTAATTCCGTCCGTTCCGCCTCGGGGAGCCGGGCGGCGAAGGCATAAAACCCCGTTTTTTCATCAATGCCGGGGGCTCTTTCCCCAAGGGCGGCGAAAAACCGGACCCGTTCCGCCTCCAGGGCTTCAAATTGACCGCCATATTTCTGTAAAGAGCCGAGGAGGGATTCAAAATCCGTCCAATCCCGGTTCATCACCGTGGATCTGACCGAATCCTGGAGGAAAGAGATTTTTTCCAATATTTCGATTTCCCCCTTAAGAATGTCGACACAGGTTTTATATTCCGCGATACCTTCATCCATAATGTATACCCCTGATCCAATATCGGCAGAATCCGGGGCCGGTTTAGGGCTAAGAAACAAAGTCCCGGACAGGCCCCAAAAATTGCCTGGGGAACCTGTTTTCACAGGAGGGGGCCTCCAGGGCCAGCGCATAAATTATGCCGAAGATGTTTCGGTCGGGACTTCACAAGCAAAGGAGGAATGAAACAACAACCGCTCCAAGTAATCATCAGACCATGCCATCTGTTTCACCCGGCTCTTTACACTATCCTTCGACTCCTTGTCCGCTTTCGCTACCGTCATCGCTATCTTTCGGAAATACCCCCAGTTCTCAGTGGACCTTACCCCATCTGGTAGATACAAAAATAAGCGAGAAATATAATGCAAGAGGAGAAAAAGATGGGAAAGCAAGACAAAGCACGGCGGGTATACACCAAGGAATTCAAAGCCGAGGTAGTAGCCCTGGCCGGGAAACACGAGAAACCAGTGCGTCAAATCGCGCTGGATTGGGGCATCAACGAGAACCATCTGTACCGGTGGATACAG
>JAIRMO010000116.1 GCA_031258625.1 Spirochaetaceae bacterium
AGGACGGGGTGGGGGCGACCATGGACCACATGGAGCTTGAGCGGGAACGGGGTATCACGATCCAGTCCGCGGCGACCCAAGTCGAATGGAAGGACCACACCATCAACCTGATCGACACCCCCGGTCATGTGGACTTTACTATTGAAGTGGAGCGGTCCCTGCGGGTGCTGGATGGGGCCATCCTGGTACTCTGTGCCGTAGGGGGGGTGCAGTCCCAGTCCATCACGGTGGACCGCCAGCTTAAACGGTACCATGTGCCCCGGATCGCCTTTATCAACAAATGCGACCGTACCGGGGCCAATCCTTTCAAGGTCAGGCTCCAGCTCCGGGAAAAATTGGGGCTTAACGCGGTTCTCATCCAGATCCCTATCGGTTTGGAGGACAAACTTGAGGGCATGGTGGACCTCATCTCCATGAAAGCGGTATACTTTGACGGGGACCAGGGGGAAACGATCCGGTATGCGGAGATCCCCCCCCATCTCAAGGGGGACGCGGAAAAATACCGGGAAGAACTCATTGATGCGGTCTCCATGTTCTCCGATGAGCTTGCCGAGCTTTACCTGTCCGGGGGGGCCATTCCCGAAGACCTGATCCACGCCGCCATCCGTACCGGTACCCTGGCGGAATCCTTTGTGCCGGTGATGGTGGGTTCGGCCTATAAAAACAAGGGGATCCAGATCCTCCTGGACGGAGTCAACCACTACCTCCCCAATCCCACGGAGGTCAAAAATTACGCCCTGGACCTGAATAAAAACGAGGAGCGGCAGGAGCTTTCGGCGGACGAAAAAAGCCCCACCGTGGCCCTGGGTTTCAAACTGGAAGACGGACAATACGGCCAGCTTACCTATGTCCGGATCTACCAGGGTTCCCTGAAAAAGGGGGATGAGCTTACCAATACCCGGGCCCGGAAGAAATTCAAGGTAGGCCGCCTCGTGAGGATGCACTCCGACAGTATGGAGGATATCAACGAGGGGGTTCCCGGGGATATTGTCGCCCTTTTTGGGATAGACTGCGCCTCCGGGACACCTTTTGCGGGGGCGGCCTTAACTACGCCATGTCTTCCATGTACGTTCCCGAACCGGTGATCTCCCTGGCCATCACCCCCAAGGACAAGAAATCCTCGGACCAGATGGCCAAGGCCCTGAACCGTTTTACCAAGGAGGATCCCACCTTCCAGACCTATGTGGATCCCGAATCCAACCAGACCATCATCAAGGGCATGGGGGAACTCCACCTGGAGGTGTACATTGAGCGGATGCGCCGGGAATACAAGGCCGAGGTGGAAACCGGGATGCCCCAGGTCGCCTACCGGGAAGCCATCACCCAGCGGGCGGAATTCAACTATACCCACAAAAAACAGACCGGCGGCGCGGGTCAATACGGCCGCGTAGCGGGTTTTATGGAGCCCATAGAGGGGAAGGACTACGAATTTGTGGATAATATCAAGGGCGGGGTCATCCCCAATGATTTTATCCCCAGTTGCGACAAGGGGTTCCGGGAGGCCATAAAACGGGGGAGCCTTATCGGGTTCCCCATTGTCAATATCCGCTGCGTGATCAACGACGGTCAATACCACCCGGTGGACTCCTCGGATATCGCCTTCCAGATGGCGGCCATCGGCGCCTTCCGGGAGGCCTACGGCAAAGCAAAGCCCTGTATCCTGGAACCGATTATGAAGGTTTCCGTAGAGGGGCCCACGGAATTTCAGGGGAATATTTTTGCCTCAATTAACCAGCGCCGTGGTATAATAGCGGCGTCCACCGAAGACGGGGTTTTTTCCCGGGTCGAAGCGGAGGTTCCCTTAAGCGAGATGTTTGGGTACTCCACGGTACTCCGGTCCTTGACTCAGGGTAAAGCTGAGTTTACCATGGAATTTGAAAAGTACGGAAAGGTTCCAATGGGTATTTCCGAAGCCCTTATCAAGGAATATGAGGAAAAACGCAGGAAAGAGGCCGGGCGTTCTTAAAAACCCCCGGCAAAAACCCGTAACGGAAAAACGGGACATTCGGCGTGGAACCCGATGAATTGTGCGGAGCATAAAACAAGTTCCGGGCCATCGGGCGCTCCCCAAAAACGCCTATCTTATGATAAAAGGTGCAGTTATGGTCAAGCAGGAATTAATTTTGCGTAGTCCGGTGCGAATTTTTGAAAAGTCCATCCACGGAGGGCTTAAAGCAGGGGAAGTGGGGATTATCGCTTCCCAAAGCGGCATAGGCAAAACTTCGGTATTGGTACAGATCGCCCTGGACAAATTGTTACAGGCAAAAAAGGTCATCCACGTATCCTTTACCCAGCATACCGATTATGTATTGGCCTGGTACGAGGATATTTTTAATGAATTTATCAAAAAAAAGAACCTGGAAAATACCGGGGATATTAAAAACGAACTGGTCAGAAACCGGGTATTGATGAATTTCAGCCAGGACGGGGTGACGGGGGAACAGATCATCCGAAGCCTCAAGGCGCTGATTACGGAAGGGGGCTTTAAAGCCGAAGCCCTCATCGTGGACGGTATAGACTTTGGCCGGATCGACCGGGAGCGGATCGATGGGGTCAAACAATTCGCCCGGGAATCCGGGCTTTCCGTGTGGTATAGCTGTACCGTAAAGGGGTCGCCGCCGCATTATGATAAACGAAATATACCCCTCGTTATCAAGGAATACGTGGACCTTATTGACGTGGTTATCCTCCTGGAACCAAAGCAGGACCACATCGAATTAGCCGCTTCCAAGGACCGGGACACCTATAACCCCGAACACATGGCCCTGCGGCTGGATCCCAAAACCCTGCTGATATTGGAGTCATAATCGGAAAGGAAAATAAAGAGGAGTTTTATGAAAAAAATCCATACCGAGGCGGCCCCCGCCGCTATTGGCCCCTACTCCCAGGCGGTAGTTTCCGGGGCTTTGGTTTTTACGTCGGGCCAAATTCCCCTTTCCCCTGAAACCGGACAGGTGGTGGGGGCCTCCGTCACGGAACAGACCGAGCAGGTCATTAAAAACCTCAAGGCCGTACTGGAAGCCGCGGGCTCGGATCTGCTCAGGGTGGTAAAAACCACCTGTTTCCTCGCGGATATGAACGATTTCTCCGCCTTTAACGAGGTCTATGCCAAATATTTTACCGAAAAACCCGCCCGTTCCACCGTGGCGGTCCGGGAACTTCCCCGGAAGGTCCTGGTGGAAATAGAGGCCGTGGCGGAAGTCTTGTAGGAAGCTGTCCGAACCGGCGAAGCCCTCCGTTATTTGATATTAAACCTAAGAAGGCCCGCTGGTTCGTGAGGAGGGTATGATAAACCGGAGATTCGCTCGAACTAAAAGCCGCTAGGGACACCGGAGGGTTCCGCCAACTACCGCTATACCCCCCGCAGCCGCCGGATTTCCTCCTCCAGCCGCCGATTTTGCTCCTGTGCTTGCCGGATTTGTTTCGCGTATTCCGCCGCGGCCTCTTCCCGGCCCTCAAACCAGCCTTCTTCCCGTTGTACCGCCAACGCATCTTCCCAGTTCCATTCCGTCATCAGCATATTCATTACCTCCCTCGTGCGACGCTCTAAAAACTCTTTCAAGATGTTTTGCCTTATGCACTCCTTTATCGCACCCCTTATCGCTTCCTCCCGGCTTTTCCCCTCCCCTTCATACCCACGTACCTTCTCCACAAAGGCGCTGTACCCCGCCAATGTCTTGCACCGCCGGATGATCGGCTCGTTGTGCCCCGGGTTGATGTTGTATACCTTTCCCGCCAGTTCCAGGGGAGCCTCCCCCTTGATCCCAAGACCAATCTCCCCAGGGTCCCGGAAAGCGCCGGAGAGTTTCATCGTCGTCTCATCCGGGTAGGGGGTCTTGCCGTTGTATAACACGATGAACTCAGGTAAAAAGGGCAGGGAAAGCCGCCGGCTCCGGTAGATGTTTTTTTCACCGAGGAGGGACTCGTAAACTTTGGTGATGTACAGGAGCAACCTCAGGGGCATATTCTCGTTGACGGTTGATTGGTGTTCGATGAGGACCACCAAAACATCGCCGATAAGGAAGGAAACGTCGTTCATCCGGTCCTTGAAGAGGACCCGTTCCAGGGTGTTGATGAGGATGGGGATGGGGGAGGGGGACGCCGGACAAGGCCCCGTAGAGTTCCCTGAGGGTGTCGGGGTTGCTGAAAAGCCAGGCAAAGAGGCTGTCTTTGTATTCGCGGTTTGCGGTCATGGGGACTCCTCTG
>JAIRMO010000219.1 GCA_031258625.1 Spirochaetaceae bacterium
AACCCCGAGACGGACGATCATACGGATGTTTGGTTTTCGTTTTCCCTCAAAACCATACCGAATGTAACCTTAGCCCTCGATTCGAAAATTGAGAATCTAAACGATTCCGATGCCAAGCCCCTCAGCAACACAACCGGCTTCCTCGCGGGTTACAAGTTCAACGACAAACTCGCGGCCCAGGCCACGGTTCAGGTCGGAGCTGGCGATCTTACCTGTTGGCTTGACATAGGAGCCAGGCGTATCAACAAGGACCAGAACTTTGCCTTTGCCGTAAAGCCGCAGGTGTCCTACGTCATTTCCGACGCCCTGAAATTTACCTTCGATACGTGGTTCTCGGTTCCCGAATCCAAGACCGCGGGTGATTTCAACCTGCGCTTCAATCCCTGGCTCCAGTGGACTGTTGCGCCCGGCGCCTTTGGCCCCGCCGCCCAGGTCCAGTTCCGTTACTTCCTCGATGTCTACAATGACGGTAATAGGGTAGACAGCGCAAAGGTCAAGAACAACAACGAGGCCATTGCCCACCAATTCGCCATAGAATTGGCCGTAAGTTTCTAGTGTTCCATCAGAATGAAGAACCCACCGTTGTTTCCGGGTTCTTCATTCATGGTTATGATGAAACCGGATCTTCTACAACGTGTTTAGCGTGAGAGGCCCCCGGCCCGTATTGACGATTGGTTACTGAAAGATGAAAAACGTCGTCTAAAGATAACGATTCAAAACAGCGGGTCTGTGTGCATGGGGTAAAATTCACCTTTGGCTTAACCTTCTAATCGTAGTATGAAGGTCCGGCGCTTTTACGGCACTCCCGGCCTGCGGGCCGGGGGCGCCTGGTTTTGAAAAGACAGCAAGTCCGGTTCCTTACTTGGGGGAGGTCTTTGATTCTCCGTCTTTCCCAGGTGTTCCACGGGGGAACCGGACTTTTATCTCTTAGAATTTTCGTGCGGTTCTTTATACTCCGGCGATAGGAGCGGCGGCCGCACCGGTACGGGACTTGTTGCACTCATCGATTCTCTTGAATCCGGGTGTGCTTTTCCCTGGAAAGCGGATGCGCGGCCATGAGGATGAAATGGATCACCGTGATGATCGCCGGCAGCATAACATCGTAGGCCGTCTCGTGGCAATGGCTTTAGGACGCTGATCCGCCCTGCCCCCCCGCATTCTAAACTTGACCCATAAAAATTTTAAGCGGAATTTGTTCGGAATTTGAATTTTTTGAACCCTATACTAATGCAAAACGGCCGGTCAATCCCATATACTTTCTATGAGATCATTACGGATACTGAAACAAGGGGTGTGGTACGAAATCCGTACCCGTGTCAACAACCGGGAACCGTTGTTCCGTCTCCATAAGGCCCTGGCCCTGTTTGCCAAGGTGTTCCGGGAGACGAAACTGCGGTTTGTCTTCGAGATTCGGGGGCTGTGTGTGGAGGACGACTGGCTGACGTTTTATATCAGGCCGGCGGACGGGCTGGAACTTCCGGCAATTATGAAGCGGTTGAAACAGGTGTTTGCCCAGCGGTACAACCGGGCGGAGGGCCGGATCGGGCATATCTGGGGGGACCGGTATGGGTCGCGGATAGTGGAGGGGGAGGCGGAAGAGGAGGAGATAAGGGCGGCGGGGGAGTGGATCGGGGTATCGGATGCCGGGGTCAGACCCCGGGGTGGGGGTGGGGACATTGGGTACGGATGCTGGGGTACGAACCTTGGGGTCAGACCCTATGATGGAAAAGCGGCGATCCAAACCGGTTTTCTCCTCATATTGCCCCTTCTCCTCGCCCCCGTACCCGGATAAACGGCGGCAATCCGCCCTGGGTTCCGTATAAACCTTCTTTTCCACTCCAAGCCGAAAACGTTCAGGGGAAAGGTCTGTCCTGAAACAGGCAGGTAATCTGAATTGTGGGTCATGTTTAGCCTGCATTCCGGGGTATCGGATATCATGGCGATACCGGCTATGCCCATGGCGGCGCCGAAGAAACCGGAAATAAATCCCCGTATGGTTATGCCTCCGATGCCGGTTCCCGGAAAACAGGACGCGATGAAGCGGATTATCGCGGCGCCTATGCCGAAGAGTCCGGGACCCTTAATCCCCATTTTCCGATGATCCCGGGTACAAAACACAATTAACAGGATGTTTTTGAATGTTTATATCGGATGTAGCACGATACATCGCGCCCGATTGTTACGTCATGTTTTTTTTAGTATACTTTTAGTATATTTAAATAGGGAGGTTATCCAATGAAACTCTACAGCAAGGGACAATTATTCTTTTTCTGTTTCCTGAGTGGTCTTATTGTGATTATGTTCGCCCTGGGGGTAGGTTTTTTGCGGCTTCCCTTTATGACAAAAGCAACGGAAACCTCGGCGGCGGAAGAAAATACCGCTCAAGTTTCCCGGGAAGCGGAAAATCCCGGGGAAGATCTCTTTGAAGCCCTGGGTCTCCGCCAATCCCCCTATGTCAGCCCCCTTCGGATGAATACGGCGGATCTCGTCCCCTTTAGCGAAGGGGAGCGGGAAAACATATCTATCTACGAACAGCTTAATGAGGCGGTGGTCAACATCACCACCGAAACGGTAGCGATCAACTGGTTTCTGGAGCCGGTACCCCAGGAAGGGGGATCCGGGTCCGGGTCCATTATCGATACCGCCGGGCATGTACTTACCAACAACCATGTGATCGAAAATGCCTATAAGGTGTTTATTAATTTAGCCGACGGCAGCCAATACGAAGGAACCGTGGTGGGGACGGACCCGGAAAATGATCTCGCGGTCCTCAAATTCGATCCCCCCCGGGGGGCGGCGATCAAAACGGTCCCCTTTGGGGATTCGAGGAACCTCCGGGTGGGCCAGAAGGTTCTGGCTATCGGGAACCCCTTTGCCCTGGAGCGGACCCTGACGGTGGGTATCGTATCAGGTCTGGGACGGCCCATTCAGACCTCCCGGCAGACCATCATCCGGGACATGATCCAGACCGACGCCTCCATCAACCCCGGTAATTCCGGGGGACCCCTGCTGGACGCCCAGGGCCGGATGATAGGGATCAATACCATGATCTACTCCCCCTCGGGGGGATCCGTGGGCATCGGCTTTGCGGTTCCGGTGAATACCGCCAAACGGGTGGTGGCGGAGCTGATGACCTACGGGAAGGTCCGGCGGGGCTGGATCGATGCCTCGGTGGTCCAGCTTTTCCCCGCCCTGGTCCGTTACGCCAAACTCCCGGTTTCCGCAGGGCTCCTGGTTTCCCGGACCAGGAGGAATGGGTTTGCCGAACAGGCGGGGCTCCGTCAGGGGAGTGAACCCATCCGGTACGGTTCCAGCGTGATCTACCTGGGGGGGGATATTATCACCTCCGTGGACGGTATGACGGTGGAAAGCCTAGCGGATCTTTATTCCGCCCTGGAGGATAACAAGCCCGGCGAAAAGGTGACGGTGGAATTTATCCGGGGAGGAAAACCCGGCAAGACCGAAATAACCCTGGCGGACCGGGAAGAGATCCGAAACCAGTAAGCCATTTAGGGACCCGCGCGAATAATCCAGGGGGATTTCACTCTCGCACGGTTCCTAAAGTGGTATGGCCGTTCCGGTTTCCCGGTCCTGAAACGAGCCTCCGCGGAGCGGCGCGCAGATCCGCGGGTATGAACCAAAGGTTCAATGGGGTATTAAACCAGAATCCCGAATCGGGTAGGATGCCGCCCATTATTTGAGCGGCCGTCCTCCCACACCACCGTGCGTACGGTTCCGTACACGGCGGTTCAATGGATTGCGTACAGTACCTCTTACTCCCTGTTTATACTCTGATATTCAGGC
>JAIRMO010000064.1 GCA_031258625.1 Spirochaetaceae bacterium
GCCAGGGGGTAGCCCGTGGCCTTGGAGGCCAGGGCGGAACTCCGGGAGAGCCGGGCGTTTACCTCGATGATGCGGTAATCCTCGGAGGCGGGATCCAGGGCGTACTGGATGTTACATTCCCCCACGATCCCCAGGTGGCGGATCACCTCGATGGAAACCGACCGGAGTTTGTGGTACTCCGAATCCGAGAGGGTCTGGGAGGGGGCCACGACGATGCTCTCCCCGGTGTGGATCCCCAGGGGATCGAAGTTCTCCATATTACAGACGGTGATACAGTTGTCGAACCGGTCCCGGACCACCTCGTATTCGATCTCCTTCCAGCCACCGAGCCATTCCTCCACCAGCACCTGGGGGGTGTGGGCAAAGGCCCGGTCGCAGCGGCGGCGTATATCCCCCTCGTTCCGGCATATCCCCGACCCGGAACCCCCCAGGGCGTAGGCGGCCCGAACCATCACGGGGTAGCCGATTTTCCCCGCCGCTGTTGCCGCCGCTTCGGTATTGGTTACCGCGTAACTGCGGGGGGTCTTGGCCTTGATTTCGTTGAGCCGGTCCACGAAACGCTCCCGGTCCTCGGTGTCTTCGATGGCCTGCACCGGAGTCCCCAGGACCCGGACCCCGTACTTGTAGAGGGTCCCGTCCCGGTCAAGCTCCACCCCGCAGTTCAGGGCGGTCTGTCCCCCAAAGGAGAGGAGGATCCCGTCGGGCCGCTCCTTTTCGATCACCTTCCGCACGTATTCCGCCGTAACCGGCAAAAAGTAGGTGGAATCCGCCATGCCCTCGCTGGTCTGGATGGTGGCGATATTGGGGTTGATGAGCACCGTCCGGACCCCCTCCTCCCGCAGGGCCTTGAGGGCCTGGGACCCGGAATAGTCAAACTCCCCGGCCTGCCCAATCTTGAGCCCCCCGGAGCCGAGGACCAGCGCCTTTTTTACCGGGGAAGAAGGAGGGGAGAAGGCTGAAAGGGGCAAGGCGGGAGATATAACCATGGTTCCTCCGCCCTATTTAACCATACAGAGGACTTCGTCGCCGTGGGCGCCGGTCAACGCCTGGCGTACCGGGTCTACCACCAGGTCCAGGTCTTCCAGGGGAATGGCCCCCAGGAGGACCTCCCGCGCGCCGGGCACGACCAGGGCCGGGCAGGCGGTCTCCCGGTCCTGCCGGTGAACTTCCACCGGCTCCGTCACCTGGTACGTCTGCTTTGCGCCGTCGGCAAGCTCCGTCCGGCGAAGCCCCCGGACGTTTAGCCCCAGCGCTTCCCGGATCTCCTCATTGATCACCAAGGGGCTTTGCGCCCCAGTCCCCGAGCCGGTATCCACCAGGGCCTGGAGGGTGATCCCCCGGACTTCCTGTTCCGCCAGATGTCCGCGCCGGACCTCACCGGCGTCAATAGCGTTTTTCAAAGTAATTTCAGCATATACGATACCCATAAGCATCTCCTCTCCCTTTCACTATAGCGTCTTCCGCGGTTTTTCGCTTTTTCCCCGCTCTCCCCGCGCGTTTTTCACCGTATCCAAAAACCGGTCGATGAGGAACTCCGTGTCCCGGGGGCCGGGGCAGCCTTCGGGGTGGAACTGCACCGCCGAGAAGGGGCCCTGGGTGGAACGGATCCCCTCGATGGTGCCGTCGTTGGCGTTGACGAACCAGGGCTCCCAGGTTTTGGGGAGGGTCTCCGCCCGGACCGCGTAGCCGTGGTTCTGGCTGGTGATGTAGCACCGGGGCGAGCCGCCCCCGCTCCCCATCTCGATGCAGGGCTGGTTCTGGCCCCGGTGCCCGTAGGGGAGCTTGTAGGTGTCCCCCCCGGCGGCCAGGGCCATGATCTGGTTCCCCAGGCAGATCCCAAAGACGGGCTTTCCCAGGGAAAAGGCCCGGCGCACCATGGCGATGGTCTTGCCGCAGGCCTTGGGGTCCCCAGGGCCGTTGGAGAGGAAAAGGCCGTCGTATTCGATGCCGGTAAGGTCGTGGTTCCAGGGGATGCGGAGGATCTCCACCTTCCGGGCGAGGAGGCAGCGGTAGATGTTCGCCTTGGCGCCGCAGTCCACCAGGGCGATCCGGGGCAGCCGTTCCCCCTCGGCGATCCCACCGGGGCGGTAGATCTTGACCCCCTCCGGGGAAACGTCCGCCACGGGGTGGGGAAAGATCCCTGAATCCATGGTTACCTCCCGGCTCCCCTCCACGAGGATCTTCCCCATCATCACCCCCGATTCCCGCAGCCGTTCCGTAAGGGCCCGGGTATCTATACCGTAGATGCCGGGGACGTTGTTTTTTTCAAGCCACACCGAAAGGGAGGCCCCGGAGGCGAAATGGCTGGGCTCCTCACAGGCCTCGGCCACCACAAAGGCCGAAACCTGGACCCGGGAAGACTCAAAGTGGAGGGGAATGCCCTGTTCGTCAAAAAAGGGGTCCGCGGTTTTGGGCTTTACCGGCACCCCGTAATTCCCCACCAGGGGATAGGTGGATACCAGGATCTGCCCCCGAAAACTGGGGTCCGTCAGGGATTGGGGATACCCCGCCATACCGGTAGTAAAAACCACCTCCCCCGCCTGGGACCGGGCCTTGCCGAAGGACCACCCCGAATATTCGGAACCGTCCTCCAGGACGAGACGGGCGGAGACTTGCCGCTTTTTCATGAGGCCAGTTTATTCGTTATGAAAAGAAAATACAAGATGGTAAAGGGAATTAGGAGTAAAAAACACAAAAAAACCGAAAAACGGGCCTGTTTCAGGCTGAAAAAACCGAGAAATATCGTTTTTGATTCGCCCGCCAGCGGGGTTCAGGCCCCCGGAGCGGGGGGCAGGGTAGAACGGGCCGCGCCCCCCTTCGCCAACCGGTGGCAATCGAAGGCGGGAGCGGCCCCCCCCCTCGTCCCGTTATAGGGGCCTAAAAGGGCCTATGGCCCCTTTAGACGCTGAGTTAAAGTCTTAAGAATCCGGGGTGGGGGGTATGTACTCCGGGGCATACGCATAAATATGCATCCGGGGTCTGACCCTTGCGTATATTTATGCAAACCGCCGTAGGGGGGCCACAGGCCCTTTGAGGCCCCTTAACACGACGCTTACTTTGCCAGGGGAATGGTAATGGTAAAGCAGGTTTCACCGGCCTTGTTTTCGATGTTTTGTTCCGATGCAACCGCTATTGACCAGCCATGGGAAAAGACGACCCATTTCACGATTGATAAACCCAGCCCCATGCCTTCTTCCCTGCGGGATGAACTGCCCCGGTAAAACATTTCAAAGACGTGGGGCAGATCGGTTTTGCTTATGCCCGGGCCGTCGTCGCTTACGGTTATGCGTATTGTTTTTTCAACTACCCTTGCGCCGAAGCGGATAGTGGTTCCATCGGGAGTATAACGGATAGCGTTGTTGACGAGGTTTTCAAGCGCCCGGACGGTAAGACGTTCATCCAGGGGGACGTACAGAGAAGGGGGTAATGCTATGTCTATTACCGTATGGTGATGAAACAACTCCGCGTCCAGGCTGATCCGTTTGGCAAAACTTTTTAAGGATTCGCTGATGTCTACTTTTTGCAAACGGCTCCTCCATGTTCCGGTATCCATCCGTACAAATTCAAGGAGATCGTTTATCATGCCCTCAAGTTGATCCGCCTTTGAAATGATAATATCCGTGGCGTTAACGCGGGAAACCGGATCATCGGTAACGCCGTCTTTAAGCGCCTCGGTGTAACCCCGAATCAGGGCCAGCGGGGTCTTGAGGTCATGGGTAACCCCCATGATGAAGCGGTAACGGCGGTTTTCCTCTTCTTTAAGGGCGGATCGCATGTGATTCAAAGAACTGGTCAGGGAGGTAATTTCATTGCTTCCCCGCACATCCACCATTAAGTCCTGGTCTCCCGCGGCGATACGCCTGGCGGCGTCTTCAAGAACCAACACCGACCTGGTGATGGAACGGGCAATGAACAGGGACATGGAGATCGCGAATATCACGAGGGCGGCGGGGAACAGTATGGTGCTTACTAGGGGGAACAGGGGCCGGCGGTGCGGCCTGTCCTGTAAATGACGGCGGATAAGGATATACTCATGCCCTTCCAGCCAGCCGGGGGATTCAAAGGTGTATCCGTATTGACTGGTTTTTGCCGCCAGGAGGGAAAACAGTTCGTCCTTTGTTCCAAAGCTGCCGGTTTTGAAGTCGGGGATAGTGGAATAGAGTATCAAAAGATCATCGCGAAAAACGGCAAAATCCGCGTTGGTCCGTGCGACGAAGCGGGATATGGTTTCCCAGTCCTGACGGCTGATGTACTCTCCAAGCATGGCGTCATCATAAACCGGAATTTCCGCCTGCTCTTGTCTTTCGAGAAAATTGAAAAACAGCATCTGTGAGAGGATGGACAAAATGGGAACAATGATAATACCGATTATCAGGAGATGAAACTGGGTTTGAATTTTCATGAAATTCCGCCTCCCCTCGGATCGTACAACACAAACACTATCACGCATCCTCCGGCAGATTAAAGCAGTAACCCATGCCGAACACGGTTTTAATATAAACCGGATCGGCGGGATCCGTTTCTATTTTTTTTCGCAGCCGTTGTATATAGACGGCTACGATGGTGAGGTCTCCGTAGGGATTATTCCACACGCCGGAATAGATGGTTTCGGGGTTAAGGGTTTTTCCCGCGTGTTCCGTAAGATAGGCAAGGCAGCCGTATTCTTTGTTGGACAGGGGGATGCGAAGGTCCGCTTTTTTAAGTATACAGGCGTCATAGTCAAGGATAAAGGGGCCGAAACGGAAAATCCGGCGCGGCTCCTTTCCCTCATAGTTCCGTACCCGGCGAAAAAGCGCCCTGACCCTGGCGGCCAGAACTTTGGGCGAAAAAGGCTTGGTAACAAATTCATCGGCCCCTCCGCTGAGGCCGCTTATGAGGTCTTCGTCACTGTCCCGGGCGGAAACAATAAGTACCGGGACGCTGTTCCCGGGCCGGATCTTCTGGAGAAATTCAAAGCCGTCCATGCCGGGAAGATTGATGTCCAGAATGATAAGTTCCGGTTTCCATTCTTCCAGAACGGCGAATCCTTCTTCGGCGCTTTTTACCGCGCGGATTTCAAATCCTTCCCTGGTCAGGTAGAGGGCCACGAGATCGGCCAACTCTTTTACATCTTCGATAATAAGAACCTTCCCCTGCATACGCTATCCAATAGAGAGTATAGTCGAGACCTGGCCTTATTCACAAGAAAAAAAACAAATATAACAAAAAATTATAAATTGTTCATCCCCTGTTAATGGACGTTCCTTGCGAGGTCCTTTATTTTTTCAGGTATGAAAAGAAACACGCTGTTTTGTATGATCCTCCTGGTCTTCTGTTTTGCCGAAGTCCGGGGACAAAGCGTTTCGTCCCAAAAGATCCTCGCCGTTGATGAGGCGGTAGAAATCGCGCTAAAAACAAATCTTAGTTTACAGCGGAGCGCCCTGGAAACCGCGGAAAAAAAGAGAGCCAGCGACCGGTCCTGGAACAGCCTGCTGCCCTCCCTCGGCGTCTCCACGGGGATAAGTTACCCCACGTCAGTTACCGGCTCGCTGTCTCCGGCGCAAAAGGTCTTGACCCCGGGCCTTTCGCTGTCGGCATCCCTCAACGTATCTACGGCGGTGATAGAAAATATAAAGAAAGCCGGGGCGGACTATGAGGCGGGACTTTTAAACCACGAAATGGCCGCACAGGAACTGGAATTGCAGGTACGAAAAATTTTTTATCAGATTTTATTGTTACAGGCCAATAAGGAATTGGTATCCCAAAGTTTGGAAAGCGCCCGGGCGCGGTACGAAGAAAGCGCCGCCCTGGTAAAAGTCGGGCAGGCTTCCCGGCTGGATGAACTATCGGCGCGGGTGGATTTGGAAAACCAGCGGCCCCAGGTACGAAGCGCCGAAACCCTGTACGCCAATACCCTGGACTCTTTTAAGGCGATCCTGGGAATTCCACAGGAAACAGAACTCCTGTTACAGGGGGATCTTGAATATGACGGCGGCGTTGTTGCCGGTGAAACTCTCCACTCATCCCCGGATACGTCCCTTGAAACGGCGGTATTGCGGCAGGGAATAAAGGCCCTGGAAGCCCAGCGGAAAGCGGCGTGGCACGGGGCGTATATACCGGCCCTGCGGTTTTCCTGGAACGCCAATCCCCTTTACCGTGATGAAGCCTGGAATGACAGCGGTTCTTTCTCCATCAGTTTAGGGGTCAACCTCGACAGCTTCTTGCCCTGGTCTACGGTTAAGACACAGTTGGACGCCCTTGACGACAGTATTCAATCCTCCCAACTGCAACTGGCCGAATCCTTACGAAGCCGGGAAGACCGTATCAGGCAGTACCAACGGACGATTAACCAAACCATAGAAGCCATAGAAGTCCTCAAGCTGAATGTGGAATTGGCGGAAAGCACCTACCAAATGTACGGGGAAGCCTACCGCCGGGGGACCGCGGATTACCAGAGCCTGCGTAACGCCGGGGACAGCTTGTTACAGGCCCAATATCAGGTTCAGCAGGAATACTACAATCTTATCGCGGCGGTGCTGGATATGGATAAAGAACTGAACCGGGCCTTTACGTTTTAGGGGAGGGGAGGGGAGAAAGCATGAAAAAATTTATCCTGTTACTGATTGTGGCGGCCCTTGTCGCGGGTTTTATATTTATTCCCCAAAAACTGGCGAGCGATAACGCGGCCGGGCCGGGACCGGGGATGGGGCCGGGCAGGGGCGGAGGTCCGGGAACCCAGGGCCAGGACACGGTCTTCGCGGTCCGCACGGCAAACGCGGAAAGGCGGACCCTCCAGGCTTATATCGAGGTAAACGGTAATATTGTCAGCGAGGATCAGGTCGCGGTGGTACCCGACGCCGCGGGCAAATTGGTTTCCATGAAGGTCGGCCTTGGTTCCCTGGTACAAAAGGGCGCGTTGGTGGCCGAGGTCGATCCCTCCCGTCCGGGGGCGGCCTATTCGTTAAGCCCCGTCTACGCGCCGATTTCGGGAACCGTGGTCTCCCATCCCCTCACCATAGGATCGACGGTTTCTACCGGCGTTACCCTGTTGACCCTGGCGGCTGCCGGATCCGTCGAAATTGAGGCCGCCATTCCCGAACGGGAGGTCGGGCAGCTTCGTACCGGGCTCCGGGCGGAGGTGTTCCTGGAGGCTTTCCCCGGAGAGGTTTTCGCCGCGGAGGTGATCCGCCTTTCCCCGGTACTGGATCCGGTTTCCCGGACAAAGCAGATTGTCCTGGCCTTTATCCGGGAGGACCCCCGGATAGATCCGGGAATGTTCGCACGGATTAAACTCAATACCCGGACGTATCACGAGGTGGTATCCGTCCCCGGGGAGGCAATCGTTGAAAACCGGGGGATTACGGTGGTGTATGTGGTATCGGAGGAAGCGGAGCGGGTAAGGGTGAGGGAGATAGCGGCCGGAGTAAGCGTCGATGGGGAAGTGGAGATAAAAAGCGGCCTTGAAAGCGGGGAAGCGGTGGTGGTTCAGGGGCAGCAATTCCTTACCGACGGCGCCGCGGTACGGGTGATCGGAAACAGGTGATATAAAAAGGAGATTACGCGATGAGTGTTGCACAGCATGTGGTCAAGAGGCCGGTTTTGGGTATTGTGGTATTCGGTCTTATCGCCATCGTCGCCCTGTACCTTGTTTCCGGTATTGCCATTGATATGTTCCCCGAAACAAATATGCCCATGCTGGTGGTTACAACCTCCTACAGTGGCGCGGGGCCTGAAACGGTTGAAAAATCCATAACCAGGGTTCTGGAAGCCCAGTTGGTGAACCTGAGCGGTCTAACCGAAATGACTTCCACGTCCAGCGAAGGTTCCAGTATGATAATGCTGGAATTTGATTACGGCGCCAATCTTGACGCCAAGACCAACGACAGCCGGGATCGGCTCGACCGGGTCAGGCGCCGGCTTCCCGATGAGGCGGACGCTTCCATCATGCAATTTGATCCCAACTCCATGCCCATCCTCCGCATCGCGGTCAAGGGAAACCGGACCCAAAATGAGCTGCGGGCCGTTGCGGTGGATGTCATTCAGGACCGGCTTGAGCAGGTCGACGGCGTGGCTTCGACCGATGTGATGGGGGGCCGTGAAGAGTTGGTCCGGGTAGAAATAGCGCAAAACCGCCTTGAGGCGTATGGCCTTATCATCACCGGCATCGCCGGAACCCTGGCCGCGCAGAACATTGAGCTGGGGGCCGGTTCTATCGTTGAGGGTTCAAAAAATTACAGTGTCAGAACCACCGGCGAGTATAAAACCTTGGCGGACATTGCCGAAACGGTGATCGCGAAACGAAACAACGTGGACATTAGGCTCTTGGATATCGCGTCGGTTACCCTGGGGTACCCCGATGAAACCTCCACGGTGTATATCAACGGTGAGAGCGGGGTGTATGTGGGAGTTACCAAACAGAGCGGCGCCAATTCCGCGGCGGTGGCCGACAGGGTATACGATAAACTTGAGGAAATACAAAAACTGCTGCCCCAGGATGTGAGTCTTGAAATAACTCAGGATGATACCACACAGATCAGGGGCATGATCAACGAGCTTTTAAACTCCGCCGTCCTGGGGGCGGCCCTTGCCATGGCGATCCTCTTTGTCTTTTTGCGGAACATTAAAAGCGCCATTATCATCGGCATTTCCATCCCCTTTTCCATTTTGGTAACCCTCCTCGTTATGAACCTTGCGGGCATTACCCTGAATATGCTTACCATGGCGGGCCTTATTTTGGGGATAGGCATGATTGTGGATTCTTCTATTGTTATTCTGGAAAATATTTTCAAATACCGGGAACGGGGCGCGAAACCCGGTATGGCGGCAATCCTGGGAACCCAGGAAGTGATGTCTTCCATCGTTTCTTCCACCCTGACCACCCTCTGCGTGTTTGTCCCGATATTTCTTTTTAAAAACCGCCTGGAAATGATGGGAGAATTATTCCAGGGTCTTATTTTTACCGTAGGGGTTGCCCTGGCTTCCAGCCTTTTTGTCGCGCTTTTTCTGGTTCCCATCCTGTCCGGTAAATATCTGCCCCTGTACACCCGGACCCAGCGGCCCCTCAAAAACAAACTGCTTATCGCCGTTGACGGGGTTTTTGAATTCATCCTCGACCGTATTACCGGGGGGTACCGCCGCCTGCTTTCCACGGCCATCAATCACCGCCTTGCGGTACTGGTGCTGGTTGCCGCCGCCTTTACCGGATCGGTTCTGTGCCTTCCCAAGATGCGGATCACCATGATGCCCCCCATGAACGAGGAATCGGTACAGCTTAACGTTGAACTTCCCCAGGGAACTAAATACGAAGACACCAAAGCGGTGATGCTGCAACTCCAGGAAATTGCCATTGACGAAATAAAGGGGGCGAAGAATATTATTGTCAATGTTGGTTCCCGGGGACGCGCTTCGGGCAGCGGCTCAAACCGGGGGGAATTAAGCGTGAGCCTCAGTATGGATAATCCTGATGCGGACACCTCGAACCAGGTGATGAATAAACTGCGGGCCCATTTTGGCGATTTTCCCAATGCCGCGTTGAGTTTTGGGCAGGGCATGGCCCGGGCGATGGCCGGGGGCGCCGACATTGACCTGGTACTCAGCATTGACGATATTGACGAGGGACTCGAAGCGGCGCGGGAAATAGCGGACATTCTCAAGGCGGAAGCGCCTGAACTAAGCGAAGTTTCCATAGACATGACCGAGGGGCTGCCCCAGGTAGAGGTCGTTATCGACCGGCGGCGGGCCTATAATTTGGGGCTTTCGGTCGGCGGAATCGCCAATGAAATTTCCGCGGCCATGAACGGCGTAACGCCCACATCGTTCCGATATGGCGGAAACGAATATTCGATAACCCTGGAATTGCGGAAGGAAGACCGGGAGAAACTGCCCGACCTCCAGCGGATTTTTGTGTCCTCCGGTACCGGTACGCTCATTCCCCTTTCCAATTTTGCCGTCCTGGAAAAGGGGACGGGACCTGTAAGCATCAGCCGGGAGAATCAATCCCGGACGATCCACATTACCGGAACCCTGCTCGAAGGCTTCCGGGCGGATGAGACGGAAAACAAAATTAAAGCGATTCTCAACCGCGGCTTCATCCTTCCCGAAGACATGAGTCTGTCCTATAAGGGCCAATGGGGCGAGATTACCAAAACCATCGGGACCTTTGCGCTTATTATAACCCTGGCGATCCTCCTCGTGTTCGGCGTCATGGCCGGCCAATACGAGTCCTTCAAAGACCCCCTGATCAACCTCTGTACCATCCCCCTCATGCTGATCGGGGTCGTGGGTATTTATCTCCTGCTGGGGCAATCATTGAGTACCTTCACCATGGTGGGCCTCGTGATGCTGGCGGGCATTGTGGTAAACAACGGCATAGTCCTGGTGGACTACACCAACCTGCTGGTAGGCCGGGGCGTTCCGGTGCGGGATGCCTGTATTGACGGCGGCGCGTCCCGGCTGCGGCCGGTATTGATGACCGCCCTGACGACGATCCTGGGATTGATACCCATGGCGTTTTTCCCCGGTAAATCCGCCATGATGATCCAGCCCATAGGGGTAACCGTCATAGGCGGCCTCTCGTCCTCTACCGTTATTACCCTGTTCTTTATTCCCGTCATGTATTCGTTCATAAACGAACATCGGGGGAAACACAGAAACCGTATGAAAAAGGGGACAAACAAATGAAACGGATGGAATTAATGGCAAACCGCTCGGTGGAGGAAGAAATCATCAACGGCCTTGAATCGGGTATAACCGACTTCTATTATACCCTGCTGCCGGTGGTACACGGAAGGGGAAAAACCCAATACCGCCTGGGCGCCCCTACCTGGCCCGAAGAAAATTTCCTTTTAATCAGCTATTTGGATGACCGGGACGCGGAAACCGCCCAATCCATCGTGGCGAAAACAAAAATCCGCTTTCCCAAAGAAGGGATAAAACTCTTTTTCATCGCAAAAGACAGCGGGAAAGATGAATCGGCATATACCGGAAAAACAGGGGAGAATGGCGTCCCCCGTTAAAGCGTTTCTTGGCTCGTTACCTCATCGGTGAGGTCTTCCGGTTCCAGGAGGGATACGGCATAATTGGTTCTTAATTCATTGATGATTACGATTGTTTCTTCGTTATCCGCAACCGCCCCGTTATCGGGGGTGGATACTATGCCGGATCCAAGCCGCAGGACGCCCGTTCCGGTAAGGGAAGCGGAAAGTTCCGAAAGATCCAACTCCAGGGAAACCGCGGTATCATTTAAGGACAACCCAACCGCAACGTCCTGGCTGTTGAACGTATAATCAAAAAGAAGGGAGCTGTAATTTCCCCCATCCCCCCCTTCCAGGATGCTTTCGTACCGTTCCGCCCCCGCCTCAAGGCTCAAGACCAGGCCGGCCTCGGCAAGGGATACGTTTATATGGAGGGCATCGGAGGAATTCGTCAGGTTAAGGTACAAGTCCAATACGGCGCCTTGTCCCAGGGGCGCAAGATGGAGTTTGAGCCGTCCATGGCCTTG
Organism: Spirochaetaceae bacterium; assembly: GCA_031258625.1. Classification (GTDB taxonomy): domain Bacteria; phylum Spirochaetota; class Spirochaetia; order Treponematales; family Breznakiellaceae; genus JAIRMO01. The sequence continues at coordinate 11,480 of JAIRMO010000064.1, forward strand.
TTCATCCTGATTCAGGGCGGTAAAGGGCGCGGGGATCTCGTACTGTTCCCCGGGAGCTATGGATAACCCGTACAACCCCGCATAGGGCTTCCAGTTGGGGGCGGTAGTTCCCAGGGGGATAAGATCGTGTTTTGACTCCCCGGGGTTGTTCAGGTCCTGAAGGGTTCCCCCAAAATCATACCAATGGGTAAAGGGTTCCGGTTCTTCGGCAACATTCTTTTTCCGATCGCTTTTTGCGGAGACCGGGAATAAAAGTTCCTTGATTTTACCGGTTATGCTCCGGCGGTTCCTCTCGTCGGGCATTATGGGGAAGACCTCCGCCCGGATGGTATGGAACAAGGGCTGTTCCGGAATTTTCCACATAAGCCGGGCGGCCCCCTCGGAAACATACCCTTCGGCGATATTTTGTCTTCCGCTGTACCAAATCACATAGGGGGTAAGCCGTTCATCGGCATGGATAAAGACTTCCAACAGGACATTATCCCCCGGAGAGGGCAGGCGCCCTCCCCCTAAAACATCGGGAAGGTAACTTTGCAGGTCCGTAAACTCAAATTCGGCATCGGCGATATAATAGATGGATTTTTCGGTCCGGTACAGGACATCTTTTTCCCCCAGCACTTGAAAAACCAGGGTATAGTACCCCATAGGCAGTTCCTCGGGGATGATAAAGGGGGGAAGCTGCTGATCCAGCCGCGACACCTGGATGAACGTAACCAGGGATTCGATCCGGGGCGGTTCATCGGTTTGGACTTCTTCGACGGGCGTCTCGCCGGATTCTTCCTCCGGGGCCGCGTCTTCCGCCGCCGGCTCAACCCCGGACTCGGGAACCAGGCTGTAGTGGAATTTCCCGCTTACCTGCTCCCCCTGGGAGTTCCGTAAAAAAACCACCAACCCCCGGACATCGGGATCATTTACCAGAGAATTCTTAAAATAAGGATAAACATCACTCGTCCGCCCGACAAGAGAACAACTGTCCAGGGAAAGTTCATCGGCCCGGGCGCTGACTTGATAAGTCCCCGCCGAGGATATTACCATATCCCAGCCGGTTTCCCCACAGGCCATGAGCGCTAAAGCCAATAATAGAACCCCAAAAAGGGGAATATGTTTATGCATTCGATTATCCGGCATAATTCTATTATAACTATATCAACAAAGGGAGAAAATATCCATTTTTTTTGATTTTTTTTGATTTTTTTATCCGGGGCCTTGCGGCGGGCCTGTTCACGGCGAATAAATTGAGATCTAAAATAGCATTTTTTAAGAGAAATAGGGCAAAGAAAATGCCAAAAGGCAGGGCCCTGATAGGTTTCCGGGTAAATTTGGTATCAACAACCTCGCCCTGAAGGGCAAGGCATGTACCCTTCGCATACAATCAAAAAGACGTGTTTTTCCGTATTCGGCCCCATTTGCGGCATCCTCTTTTGGGCGCATTTCCGGCGCAAGGCATCGGAAACCGGGCTTTCCGTTATAATAGGGTTTAACAGGCTTTGCCTGTTAAACCCTATTCCACTTCAATCCCTTGCGCGTTTCTTGAGGTGCCGGGCCCCCCACTGGGGGCTAAACTTGACCCGCGATTCAGATTTTACCTGTTTCGGGACAGACCTTTCCCCCGAGCGGTTTCGGTTTGGGGAAAAAAGAAGGTTGATACGGAACCCGGGGCGGATTGGCGCCGCTTATCCGGGTACCGGGGCGGGGAGGAGGGGGAATAGGGGGGGGAAAGCGGTTTGGATCGTCGTTTCCCCATGCCGGGGTCTGACCCCCGTGTCCGTATCCCCGGGTTCGCCCCCGATGTCCGTACAACAGGGTCTGACCCCACTGCCCGAATCCCCCCCCCCCGCACCGGGTTCCGCCCCCGGGGGCGGCCCCGCCCCTATCCGCGACCCCAACCGGGGCCCCCAGAGATGCCCCATCCGGCCCGCCGCCCGGTTGTACCGCTGGGCGAACACCTG
>JAIRMO010000200.1 GCA_031258625.1 Spirochaetaceae bacterium
GCTGAAGATTTACCTTACCTGGCAGGGGGGGTGGGGGGGGGGGGGTAGAGACAGTTCTAGCGTATCATAAAAAATGCGCGAGGAAAAAAACCGGCTGTTCAAACAGACGGACATACCCACACCCCTTTTGAGGACTCCGCCGGAACAATTCCGGGTAGATGAGTCCGTATCTTAAATATAAGGCTGTGGAAACAAAAAAACAAGTTTTTTATGAAAAAAAGGGTTTTTTTATGGAAAAATCAAGGGGAAAAGGCGGTTTTTTGAAAAATAAGCCTTTTTTGGGGGAGCGAACGGATCGGAGCCGGATCCACGGCGACCCTTCCCCTGAATTCGCCGAACTTGGGTAAAAAAAAACAGTTTTAGCTCTTTTATTCGATATCCGGATATATTATACTTGAATAGACGGTACAAAAATTCGTGAAGTCCCGCAACGGGTTGCTTCATACCGCCCTATAAGATTTCGTTTAAGATGAGGCGGTTTCAAAACAACCGAGTTTTGGGCCGGATCGTGTAAAGATTGAAAAAAATTGAGGATTACGCCGGATTTCATGATGTTTTTTTTCGATCTAGGACTCAAGTTAAAAAGAGGTTATAGTTTTAATCTAGGAGGGGTAAAATGGAAACGGCGTCTTTTCTTAATGATTCCGGAATCGCGTTGACCGAAGCAAACCGCCCTAATGAGGCGATTTCCTTATTTCAAAAGGCCCTGATCATGGAGCCGGAAAACCCCCTCCTCTGGCTGAATCTGGGGATAGCCCAGCAGCGGACCGGTGATTATGAGGAAGCCTTGAGCAGTTTTCAGCGGGCCCTCTGTATTGATGACAACCTCGCCGAAGCCTGGGTTTCCATGGGCTTGATCCATTACGAACTGGAACAATTTGATTCGGCGGAAGAATGTTACCAAGCCGCCTTGTTACGGGATAAGGATGTCCCCAAAACCTGGAACAACCTGGGGGTGCTTTATTTTGTTGAGGGCAGTTATGAAGAAGCCCGGCATTGTTTTGAAAAAGCCATAAGTTTGGTTCCCCTTTATCAGGACGCCCTGTACAACTTGCGGGACACCTGCCGGGAATTACAGGATTTCCGGGCGGCGGCGGAATTTGAACGGATCCTTTCGGAATTATCCACCCGGATGGGGTACTATTTCCGTCAAAATTACAACGAATAAAGAACAGGCAATATGAACATCCTCTATGTAGCGGAAATTGTCGGTAAAGCCGGGGTTTATGCCTTTAAGAAAGGACTGGCCGAACTCAAACAGAAAAATTCCATTGATTTTGTTATTGCCTGCGGCGACGGGGCCACCGGCGGGAACGGTCTCGGCAGAAACCACGCGGCTTATTTACACAAACTGGGGGCGGATGTCCTTACCACCGGGGAATGTTGTTTTTATAAGAAGGATCTGGTGGAAAACATGGAGCATATCCCCTATGTACTGCGGCCTTTCAACCTGAACCCCGGAGCCCCCGGGGTCGGTTCCCGGATTTTTAAAGCCGGAAAGGACAAAATAGGGGTGGCGGTACTGTTGGGTCAAAACGGATTCGGAAAACTCCATAGCGACAACCCCTTTTCCGTTCTTCCGGTCCTGCTGGAACGGCTCCGCCAGGAAACCCCCCTGGTGATTATTGATTTTCACGCCGGGGCTACCGCGGAAAAACGCACCCTTTTCACCCTTGCTGCGGGACATTGTTCGGTGGTAATCGGTTCCCATAGCCGGGTCCAGACCGCCGATGAGGAGATCCTCTCCGGGGGTACCGCGGTAATTACCGACGCGGGCCGGACCGGCAGCCAGGATTCCGTGGGGGGAACCGATAAAACCGAACGGATCACCGAGTACCTGACGGGCATCCCCGACTGGACCCGGGACGCCTGGGACCGGCCCGAACTCCAGGGAGTGCTTGTTGAACTGGACAAGGCCGGAACGGCCCGTTCCATACAACGGATCCGCCATGCCCTGCCGGAGGTAAAAGCCCCGGAACTAAGTTCCCCGGAAGAAAACGTCCAAGAGGAACCCCGTGATTAAAACCGGCAGGGTCCGGGAAATGTCCGGGGATCTGGTGATCATAGACCTGGATCGGACCGGGGCCTGTGGGGGGTGTGGATACGGGGAACCCCGGAACAGGGCCTGCGGTATCGCGGTTGAAGAAAAAAAATACGGCGGCGGGGAATTTTCCGGCCCAAACACAAAGCCAACGGGTTTACCCCGTGGGACCCCCGCTTCCTATGAGGTATGCCGGCCCAATCCGGGGCGTTTAATCGCCCTGAACCGGGAAAAACTTCCCCTTAGCCCAGGACAGCGGGTAGCGGTGAAGTTCCCCCCCGGTTCCGTCCTCGCCCAGACCCTGGCGGCCCTGCTGCCCCCCCTGTTGGGCCTTATCGCGGGGTATGTCCTGGGGGGGCTCTGGGGCTCCCCGGCCGGGAATCAGGTCCCGCGGGCCGCGGCTGGGGGCGTGGGGTTCGTTATTTTCGCCGGGATTGTTTATTTTATCCGTAAATATCTTCCCCCCGGGAGGCCAACCGTAGTATATTATATGGAGGATACTATATCCTGCCTAAAGGATCGCTCTCAGGAGGGTCCATTTAATCTGGCCGGGCCGTAAGGCCGGCCGCATCGGTGGATGCAAAGGAGCCTGTTATGAAAGGCAGTAAGGGGTACATGGATTTGGGTACCATATTTGACGAGATCTTCGAAGCCGCTCAAAATTTCAGCGACGAATTTCATCGGAATTTTGAATTCGGCGGCAGACCGGACGGATTCGGCAGGCGGGGGCCATTTGACGAAAACATCGACTATTACCCCAATTACTCCTACCCTCCCATGAACGTGTATATGACCGGGAACCGGAGCATGATCTTTGAGTTTGCCCTGGCGGGATTTGATGAAAAGGACATCAGCCTATCCTTTCAGGGGGATTACATGGTGTTTTCCGCCCAAATAAATGACGATACCCCCCAGGAGCGGGCTGAAACAAACCGTTCCGTGGATGAAAGCGTCCATTACTTTAAACGCCGGCTTAAACTCAAGGACATTGAAAAACAAAAGTACTATGTACCCCTGGATAAATACGCCCAGGATCAGGTCAAGGCGGTATTCAAAAACGGCATCCTCAAGGTTACCGTGCCCCCAAAGGACGAGCCGGATCAGAACGACGGCATTAAAATAGAAATAATTAAAGAAGAAAACTAAGGCCGCTCCAAAAGCCCGCCGGGGCGGGAAGTACCCCTTGATTGGAAGGCGGGGGGTCATACCTGTAAGCACACGTGCTGCGGCTTGCCCGTTTCGGGACAGACCTTTCCCCGGGGAGTTTTCGGCTTGGGGAGGACCGGGGAACTGATTCGGAATCCGGGGCGGATTGGCGCCGCCTATCCGGGGGCCGGGGCGGGGATAAGGGGGAATATGCGGGGGAAAGCGGTTTGGATTGCCGTTTCCCCATACCGGGGTCGGACCCCGGTGTTCGTGTCCCAGGATTTGCCCCCGATGTCCGTACAATAGGGTCTGACCCCAGTGTCCGTATCCCCCCGTCCCGCTCCGGCATCCTCCTCCGGCGGCTCCCCCTCCACTATCCGCGATCCATACCGGTCCCCCCAGATATGCCCGATCCGGCCCTCCGCCCGGTTGTACCGCTGGGCGAACACCTGTTTCAGCCACTTCATGATTGTGGGCAGTTCCAGCCCGTCCGCGGGTCTGATATAAAACGTCAGCCGGTCATCCGCAAGACAGAGTCCGCGAATCTCGAAAACGAACCGAAGTTTCGTCTCCCGGAGTACCCGGGCGAACAGGGCCAGGGCCTTATTGGGGACAGTCGCCGCGGCGCCTGTCCCTAAGCGGAACAGGGGTTCCCGGTTGTTGACGCGAGTACGGATTTCGTACCACACCCCTTGTCTCAATACTCGTAATGATCTCATAGAAAATATATGCGCCCGGCGGCCGTTTTGCTTTAGTAAAGGGGCCGGAAATTTCAAATTCCGAATATCTATTGAATACGGGAAGGGAAATTTTTATAATTACTATAGGAATCTTTGAAAACCTTCGTTTTTGGGGTTTCTTGCGAAAGTTATTTGGAAACTGAGGGGCCCGAACTCCATTTAATGAACCTCCCCACCCTAAGGGGGGTATAAGACCCCGTTGCGGATAAGGTCAAATTGAGGAACCGGTCCCTTTAGACAAAGGTGGAGATTGTTTTGGTAAAAACATGGGTGGGGATGGGTCTTTTTTGTTTTTTATTACCGATGGTCCACGGGTTTGATATGGGCATTACCGAAAAAGAGTTGGGGGGTGAGTTTAGGGCGCGGTATGACCGGGTTTTTCTCAACTATTTTGACATGGCAATCCATGGTTCCCTGGAATTAAAAAACCGGCTGGCTCTGAACGGCGGAATCGCCCTGGAATTTTTGGAGGACACCCCGAATCTCAATGTCTTTACCAAGGGAGAAACGGCCCTGCCCCTGCCCGTACCCCTCTACGTTGCCCTTACCTATGTATATAACCGTATGCCGGATTATCGAACCACCGTACATTCGGTCGTTCCCGGCCTCTCTTTGAAGGGCCGGAGGGCGGGTGTTTCCCTGGGTTCCCCCCTGCGGTTTACCTCATTTTATGCGGAACCGGCGGTATTTGAGATGGTTTTTTCCTTTTTAGTTTATGTTAATTTTTATTATTCCGATACGGCGAAATTCGGGATGCGCTGCGCTAATTTTGACGACTATTTATTCGGTAATACCGGGGCCTATTTCCTTACGGCGTATTATTTTTGTTCTTTTTCAACGGGAATTTCCCTGATACATGAGCTGACCCTCTACCAGACGGGCAGCATAACATTCGCCGCGAACATTTACGGCCTTTCCTACAAAGGAGGCGTAAAATTTCAGTGGTAACTTTTCCCCGGAACCCTCCGGGGCGGTTCCGCCGGCCAGGAGGAACCTTTCGGAGATCGGTAAAAAATACGGCGGTCTTTGTTTTTTTCCTCGTCTTTTCTCTTATATTGGGAACCTGTACCATAGACCTGCCGGGTTTTTTCGCGTCCGGCGATTTTGCGGAGCGCTTTAAAGATCGGGACACCTTTGTTTTTCTTACCCCCCAGGATCGGAATATCACCCTGGGGGACACCTATTCCTTTGTGGTCTTGACCGACACCCATATAGCGGGGTCCGATACCCACGGGCTTGACCGGCTGAAGGGCGCTTTGCTGCCCCCTTCCGATCCCGGCGGGGGGGATAAATTTGTGGTCGTCACCGGGGATATTACCCAGAGCGGCTACCCGGAGGAGGTCCGTGCCTTTTTAGAAATCGCCCGGTCCCTGGGAATCCCCTGTTATCCGGTTTTGGGGAACCATGACGTCTATTTTGGCCATTGGCCGGTATGGCGGGATCTTATCGGCTCATCCCTTTACCGGATCAACGCCGACAGCGCCACCCTGCTTATTCTGGACACCGCCAACGCCGCCTTTGGAGCGGCCCAGCTTGACTGGCTAAAAAAGGAGTTGTCCACCGCCAAAGGCCGGGTATTTGCCTTTACCCACGCCAATTTTTTTGTAAAGGGCCTGATCGACGAGCAGCAGTTTACGGATATCAGGGAACGGTCCAAGGCGATATCCCTCTTTACGGGCCGCTGCGACATCCTTTTTTCGGGCCATGTGCATAAACGGATCATCCGGGATATCGCGGGGGTCCGGTATATGACCAATGAGGATTACCGGAACAATAAAACCTATTGCCGGGTTTATGTATCCCCCGGGGGGATCCGTTACGACTTTAAAACCCTCTAGCGGAACCCGGGCGGTCCCCCGGGATCGCAGGATAAACGCTCAAGGATTTGCCTCCTCCGTTTTTGGGCGCATTTCCGGCGCAAAACGCCGGAAACCGGGCTTTCCGCTTAAATAATTTTTTGGCGGACAGGTCTGCCCAAAAATTATACCGCTCCAATCCCTTGCGCGGTTCCGGCGGGAGCCTTTTTTTCCGCTAGACAAGCGGTAAACAGGCGGCAGACGATTCTATGCGTTTATCCTGCCAGGATCGTCCCGCCCCCAACCACGTACTCGCCGTCGTAGAGGACCGCCGCCTGGCCCGGGGTAAGGGCCCGCTGAGGCTCGTCAAAGTCAATGCGGATACTCCGGGGCCCCACCTGTTCCGCCACAGCCCCCTGTTCGGCCTGGAGGTACCGGGTTTTAACCGTTACCCGCCGGGGTTTTTCCAGGCCGGGACAGGCGATAAAGTTGCAGTCCCCGGCGATAAGGGAACGGGAATAGAGGCTTTCTTCGGGGCCCATCGTCAGGGTGTTATCCGCCACGGATTTGGCGGCAACGTACATGGGTTGGGGGAAGGAGAGCCCCACCCCCCGCCGCTGGCCGATGGTATAGCGGATAAGCCCCCGGTGCCTGCCTAAAACCGCCCCGGTCCGGTCGAGGATGTTTCCCCCTTCGGGCTGTTTCCCCGTATAGGTTTCGATAAACCGGGGGTAGTCCCGGTCAGGGACAAAACAGATGTCTTGGCTGTCG
>JAIRMO010000215.1 GCA_031258625.1 Spirochaetaceae bacterium
CCCACCGGGATATGCGGCGCTGGTTTATGACCATCCCCGAGGCCTGTTCCCTGGTTTTAAAAGCCGGCGGGGTGGGAGAAAACGGGAACCTCTACCTTTTGGATATGGGAGAACCCGTATGGATTAGGGAGATGGCGGAACAGATGATCCGGTTTTACGGGTTTGAACCGGAACGGGATATCAAGATCGAATACGTCGGGCTGCGTCCCGGGGAAAGGTTGGACGAACGCCTGTGGGCCCAGGATGAAACACCGTCGGCTACCGAATTTAACCGGATCCTCAAGGTGGAACGGGAAACCCCCTCCGCCGTGGATGTTCCGGGGCTTTTGAAAAAACTTAAACCCGTCTGCCGGTTCGATCCTGACCGGCCGGATCAGTACCGGAATACCGAAAACCTTTTGGAGATATTGGGATCGGCGTTTCCCAGTCTGAGGACGGTAAAATCCCCAAAAACAGCGGCCGGTGTGTATGGAAATTGATCATATCCCCTTTGCCCGCCCCCATGTGGGGAAAGAAGAAGAAGAAGCGGTACTCCGGGTCCTCAATTCGGGCTGGCTTACCACCGGCGGGGAGGCGCTGGCCTTTGAAAAGGAATTTGCCGCCTTCCTGGAGGGGCCGGGGGGTGATCCGGTCCGGGAAACCTCCCCCCTCCGGGCCATGGCGGTAAATTCCGCCACCAGCGGCCTCCACCTCGCCCTGGAAGCCTGCGGCGTCGGGCCGGGGGATCCGGTCCTCCTGCCGTCCTATACCTTTACCTCCACCGCCGAAGCGGCCCGGTACCTGGGGGCTGAACCGGTCTTTGTGGACGTATGTCCCGGCTCTTTCCACATGGACCCCGCGGCCCTGGAAAAGACCCTCTCCCGGCTGGACGCGGGGCTTCCCGCGTATCCCCGGAACGGGGGATTTGGCCCCCGGGGAAAGGCCAAGGCGGTGATCCCCGTTCATTACGGCGGCCTTCCCTGCGATATGAAGCGGATTATGGAAATCGCCCGGCGTTACCGGATACGGGTAATTGAGGACGCGGCCCACTCCTTTCCCTCCCGGATCCCCGGTGATCCGGCGGGGATCGGAGATTCCGGCAAAGGCGCCTTTGGTACTTTTGCCGGAACTCTAGGGGATGTGGGGGTGTTTTCGTTTTACGCGACCAAAACCCTCACCACCGGTGAGGGGGGTATGGCGGTAAGCCGGGACAAAGCCCTGGCGGAACGGATTTCCCTCATGAGGAGCCACGGAATAGACCGGGTGGTCTGGAATCGTTATACTGATAAAAAGGCTTCCTGGTATTATGAAGTGGTTGAAGCGGGGTTTAAATACAATATTCCCGATATCCTTGCGGCCCTGGGGCGGGTACAGCTCAAAAAAGCCTGGTTTCTCCTGGAAAAACGGCAGGCGATTGCCCGCCGGTACGACGAGGCCTTTGGCAAGGACGGGCGCTTTTTGCTTCCCCCCACGGGCGTCGGGGATGCCCGGCATCTGTACCCGCTGCGGCTCAGGGTTGAGGAACCGCCCCTTACCCGGGACGATTTTATTGAAAAACTCCAGGAGCGGGGGATCGGGGTTTCGGTACATTTTATTCCCCTCCATATCATGCCCTATTATAAAAAACGGTATGCCCTGGAGACGGAAGATCTTCCCGAGTCCGTCAAAAGTTTTAAGGGGGTTATCTCCCTTCCTATTTGGCCGGGAATGGAAGAAATACAGGTGGAAAGGGTTATTACCGCGGTGCAAACAACCGCCGGCGGGATGTAAAAACTAAGGAAGTACCGGTTTGTTCGAATGTGAATAAACCAGTGTTCCTTTAATGTGGTTTTTTCGCAGTTTTTCGCAGAAAAACGAGAAAAATAATAGGGCAACGCTGATTAGCCTCACGTTAATCAGCGTTGCCCTAAGCCCGGAGTTATATGGATGGATGGATCCGTGTTTGTGAATGATATTTTTATAAAAAATTCTCTTTTTGGCATCACCATCCGTTCTCCGGCAGCCCGGGGCCGGTTGAAGGGGATCCGATTTCCCCGGTTACCCACCGTTTATACCCCGATCAAGGCGGAGGATATCCCGGGGAAAAATCAATTGGACGGTTTTTCCGTGCCCGTTCTGGCATCGGAAACGGTTTCGTATATCGGTGAACCGGTGGCGCTCCTTATTGGGCCCGACAAGGCAAAACTTGAGGAATTTGCCGCTCTCTGTAAGGTGGCGATCGAGGAGGAGCCTCCGGTTTTTTCCCCCTATTCGGTTCCCCCTGAATTTGTACTGGCAAAACGGAATATTACCATCGGGGACCCGGAAAAGGCTTTTGGGGAGGCGGAAACCATTGTGGACGGAATATACCGAACCGGTATTCAGGAACACTGGTATTCAGAACCCCAGGGAGCGGCGGCGGAATATTACCGGGAAATTGCCCCGGAGAAGGAGAAAATCCTTATCCATACCGCAACCCAGTGGCCCTTTCACGTTAAACGATCCGTGGTTTCGGTACTCAACCTGTCCCCGGATATCGTGGAGGTTCATCCTTCCCGCATCGGCGTACATTTGGATGGAAAAATCTGGTATCCCTCCCTGATAGCCTGTCATGCCGCCCTGGGAACGTATATCACCAAACGGCCGGTAAAAATCATCCTGTCCAGGGAAGAGGATTTTCAATTTACCCCAAAAAGAAGCGGCGGCGAGATTCGGATCCGTAGCGCCCTGGGCAAAAAGGGGCAGTTCTTGGGAACTGAAATCGACGTAACCGCCTGTTTAGGCGCCCAGGGGGTTTTTACCGATGAAATTCTGGATCGGATCTGTCTGGGAGCCCTGGGAGCCTATAAAATTGCCAATCTCAAGATAAAAGGAACCGCGGTAAGGACCAATATCCCCCCCGGAGGCCCCTTTGCGGGGTTCGGATTGTCCCAGGGTTTCTTCGCCATGGAACGGCATGTTTCCCATATCGCCGATACCTTACGGCAGGATCCCGCGGAGTGGCGGAAGTCCCATTTTCTTTACCGGAACAAGAACCTGGCTATTGGGGTGCCCCTAAAAGAACAGGTACCCCTGAATGAACTTTTGGATACCGCCGCGGGCATGAGCGACTATCACCGTAAATGGGCGTCCTATGAATTACTCCGTATCCACCGCCGGGAAAAGGGAGCGGCGGACAGCCACGAACCCCTCCGGGGTATCGGGATTGCCACCGCTTATCAGGGAAGCGGACTCCTCTACAATGGCGCCGATAAAGGGGTGTGTTCGGTGAAACTGACCCTGGAAAAGGACGGATCCCTGGAAATCAAGACCAGTATGGTTTCCTCCAACCAGGAACATACCTTTCTTTGGCAAAATATCGCCGCGGAAACACTGTCGGTGGAACCCCAGGAGGTCAAGGTGGTCTCGGACAATACGACCGTCAGTCCCGATTCAGGACCGGCCACCCTTTCCCGGAATATAACGATGATCACCCGGCTCGTTGAACGGGCCTGTACCGCCATACGGAAACAACGTTTCCGGGATCCCCTGCCGATTACGGTGTCCCGATCGTATCACGCGGGAAAACTTTCCAATTGGGAGGGAAAGCCCATGGATCATTATGCCCTTTGCCATTTGGGCTGGGGAGCGGCGGTGGTGGAGGTGGAAATCGATCCCGTGGAATATATCCCCCGGCTCCGGGGAGCCTGGCTTGGTGTTGACGGGGGAAGGATCCTCTCGGAAACAAAGGCCCGGAGATCCCTGATCAACTCGGTTATTCAGGCCCTGGGCTGGGCCTCCCGGGAACATATCGCTTATGACGAAGGGATAATCCCTTTGAAACAGATCCACGGGTATAATATTCCCGTACTCCGGGATATTCCTTCGATACATATAGATTTTGTCTGGAATGACGTGGTTACCCCCAAGGGTATCGAAGAACTACCCTTTAGCTGCGTACCCGCGGCCTATGTACAGGCCGTTTCCCAGGCGTTGGATCATAATTTTGAAAAAATCCCCCTGGACGCACAGGATATTTGGGAAGCGAAAAAACTCAAGGGGAAGGAGGCCCCGCTATGACCATAGGATTTATCCTGAACGGTGAAGATGTGTCGGTACGTACCGAAGCGGACACCCGTCTTCTGGACATACTCCGGGAAACCTTTAATCTGCTGGGGGCTAAATGCGGATGCCTCACCGGGATCTGCGGGCTCTGTTCGGTGATATTTAACGGAAACGTGGCGCCGTCCTGCCTTATCCCGGCCTTTCGGATCCGGGGCTGCGAGATCATCACCATAGAGGGGTTTTCCCAAACCGACGAATATCAAGATATACTCCGGGGATTTTCCCAAGCGGGGGTTGAAAACTGCGGATACTGCGATACCGGAAAAATCCTGGCCGCGGAGGCCCTGCTGGAAAAGAACGCCAGGCCCTCTAAAGCCGATATAACGGCCGCTTTTAACGGTATACGGTGCCGTTGTACCGAGCCTGACCGGCTGGTAGAGGGGGTATTGCTCACCGCCGATATACGGCAACGGAGATTATATGGACGTTCCGCATAGCCAGGTCTTTTTCCCCAATACGTTACCGGAGTTGTTCTCCGCCTGGTCCCGTTACCCCGACGCGGTTCCCTTTGGCGGGGGCACGGAAATACTCCGGGGACAGGGCAAAACCACGGTAACCTTACCTCCCAACATCCTTTCCCTGGATAAACTGGACGAACTGCACCACATAACCCGAACGGAACGGTATCTGGAAATCGGCGCCATGGTAAAAATCAATGAAATAATCGACCTGGGCAAAACGGTTCCCGAGGTGTTACGGCAGACCCTAAAAGGCATAGCCGGCCCGCAGGTGCAGAACATCGCCACTATCGGGGGTAATATCTGCCATACCTCCCGGCGTATGGACGCTTCCGCCCCGATGATAGCCCTGGACGCCCGGTATGAATTACGGACCGCCCAGGGGGTGCGGTGGATTTCCGCGTCCCGGTTTTCCGCTCTTTCCGGCCCCCTGGCGCTTAAGCCCCAGGAATTATTTACCCGGCTCCGCATACCCCTGGAACAATGGAATTATTCGATATATAAAAAATTTGAAAGCCCCTACATCGGGATAGAATCAGGGGGAGTCGCCGTCTTTCTGGTAAGGGTTCAGAAAAATATATTAACCGATATCAGGATGGTGTTTTCGGAGAAAACTATCCTGCGGGATAAAAACAGCGAAGCCTTTCTCGCCGGGAAACGGCTTCCCCTGGACCGGAAGGATATCGCGCACTACCTGGAGCTTTGGAAAACCTATCTTTCGGTAATTGAGTTAAAAGATGTCCTATTAAAGGCAAAATTACTCAATTTTATCAAAACAACCATCATCGAGCTGTCATAACCCCCATAGGGGCCATAGGCCCTTTTAGGCCCCCGACTCAGGGCGGTAGAGGAAGGGCCGCTCCCCTGGCCGTTATCTACGCCCTCGAAGGAGGAAGCGGTTTTTTCTCCCCGCGCCCCGCTATGGGGGGGGGTGTATAAATATACGTCCGGTGTCTGACCCTTTGCGTATATTTATGTAAGAAGCGGGGGGTGCAGAGAGCGGCCAAGGGAACGGGTCTCCCGTAACCCGCCCCGCTTTGGGGGCTTGAAACCCCCTATGGGGGGTGGCAGTATGAATAAGGAGATGGATATGAAAAACATGCGAAAACCCTTGAGAAGAGACGTGCCATGTTGTTTTACCCCCCCCCTACGGAGTTTGTCGTGGAACGTCCGGCCCGGGGTATTGTCTCCCTCATCCTGACGGCGCTGCTCGCCTGCGGTGTTGCCGGCGCCGCGGGCATGGTGATCTCCTGCGGCTCCCCTGAGGGCGGCCCGGCAAGTACCGGCGATACGGACGACAGCGGCGGGAACGGCGGCGGGGGCTGGGGCGGCGGCACTGCCGCCACCCCGGTGATCACCAGCCAGCCCCAGGACGCGGTCTACACCCTGGACGCAACGGCCAATCCCCTGAGCGTTACTGCCTCCGTTACCGGCGGCGGCTCCTTAAGCTACCGGTGGTACAGCAATAACAGCAACAGCAACTCTGGCGGGACTGAAATCCCTGGCGCAACCGCCGCGGACTACACGCCCCCCACCGACACCGAGGGGACGGTCTACTACTACGTGGAGGTGACCAACGCCATAGACGTAGACAGCGAGTGCAAAAGCCGTATGATTGCGGACTATACCCCGAATCAGGCGTCCCAGTTCCGCATCTTCCTCCGCTCGCCGCGAGGAGGTGAACCGGCAACAGTTCGGAGGCTTTTTAAAGAGATTTCCACTTCCGCCAGCAAGAATTGTACACCCCTCGAGCTAAGCGAATCTTATTCCAGAGGAACCGGATGCCGCGTACCTGCGGTACGAAAATTGGGCGTCTCCGGGTCTGTGGGGGCTCAGGGGAGGTAACTTCCCGGTTCTACCCGGCCCTCTGTGTTTCACGCCCGTTATGAAACCCCCTCTGGGGGTGGGCGAAGGAGGGAACCGGGCGTTCTAAGGGGGCCGCCCGCCGGGGGCATAAAACCCCCTAGGGGGGTTTCAAGCTGGAGGAGGGCTTTTTTTCTCTCCAACCCGCCTGCGTAACCGGTCAGGTTCCCCGTGGAACCCACCACCCGATGGCAGGGGATCAGGATAGAAATAGGATTATGCCCCACCGCGCCCCCCACCGCCCGGGCGGAGGCGGAGGGCGAACCCGGTTGCAGGGCGAGCCGCCGTGCGATATCCCCATAGGTGCACACCTCCCCGTAGGGAATGTCCGCGAGGAGTTCCCAGACTCTTTTTTGGAAGGGACTTCCCCGGGGGCGTAGCGTGAATTCAAGGGGCGGCCGGGCGCCGGCAAAATATTCAGTCAGCCAAACCCCCAGGGCCTTAAATACCGGATAATCCGGCTTAGGCGCCCAGCCGGCCGGGTCAGGATAATATTTTTGCCCGGCAAACCATAACCCGGTAACGGCCCCGTCCTCAGCGGAGGCAGTTACCATCCCCAAAGGGGTATCGATAGAACAGGTATAGCGCATCCTTTCTCCCTCCCCCGCACTCAACAGGGAATCAATCCTAAAACCCGCCGTTTTTTGAACACCTTCCATCATAAAGGAATCCATTACACCTATTCCACCCCCCCCCACCCCACCAGTGGGTTTTATGCTCCCGCTAGGCGGCCTCCTGGGAATACACGGCGCCCCCCTTCGAGGGCGATGAGGACAAAGGGGGAGCGGCCCTTCCTTCCCTTGCCCCGTTACAGGGGCCTAAAACCCGCTGGCGGGGGGGATGAAGAGCAGGTCGGACAGTTTATTGATGCGGCAGGTACAGCGGGGGGAAGATCCGGCGTCCCCCAGGGCCGCGGCGGCAAAGCCGCCCGCAGCGGCCGCGTCGATCCCGGCGGAGGCGTCTTCCACCACCAGGGCGTCGGCGGGGGAAACCCCCAACCATTCGGCGGCCTTCAAAAATACCTCCGGGTCCGGCTTGGTACGGGTGATGTTGGTACCGTCGGATACCGCGTCAAAAAAGCCCGCAAGACCGATCTTTTCCAGAATGTGTTTCGCGTTTTTACTGGAAGAACCGACGGCGATTTTTATTCCCCGGGCTTTGATCTCTTCCAGGGTGGCGATTACATCCCGATCTACCGAGGCGGGGCTCAGTTCCTCCAGCAGACCGCGGTAACGGTCGTTTTTTTTCTCCGCCAGGACCGTTTTTTCTTCCCGGCTCAGGGAAAGCCCCCCGGATTCCAGAATAATTTCCAGGCTTTCCATCCGGGAAATTCCCCGCAGGCGGTTGTTCAACTCCCCGTTAAAGGGGATCCCCAGCTCCTCGGCGATGCTTTCCCAGGCCCGGTAATGACAGCGGTCCGTCGAGACTATCACCCCGTCAAGGTCAAAAATAACGGCCCGGTAGGGCAGGTACCGCGGCCTTGGGACGGTAAGGGTTTTTGAAAGAGCGTAGTTCCGGCCGTACACCCGGATTTCCCGTTCCCCGCCGGAAAGGAGGCTAAAGCGGACCTCCCTCCGGTCAACCTCCACCTGGATCCGGCTTCCCCGGTAAAAAATCCGAAACCGGTAGGCTTCCCACGACCGGGGTAAAGCGGGCGCGAAAGAGATGTCCCGATCTTTTATACGGAGGCCGGCAAAGCCGTAGAGGATGGCCAGGTAGGTTCCGCCCATATTGGCGGTATGGATGCCGTCCTTGGTGTTTCCGTGGGTGTTAAACAGATCCAGCTTGGCGGAATCGCCGAAATACCGGTAGGCTTTGTCATGGAAACCGAGTTTGGAGGCGACGATACTGAACACACACGTTGACAGGGAGGAGTCGTGGGTGGTTATCCCTTCATAATAATGAAAGGAGCTATTGATCGTCTCCAGGGACTGGGCATCCTCAAAGATGAAGTGGGCCAGTACCGTATCGGCCTGTTTACAGACCTGGTACCGGTAGAGGTGTAACGGATGGTAGTGCAGCAGCAGGGGGAAGCGATCCCGGGGGATGGATTCCAGGTCCCACCGTTTTTTTGAAAGAAAAGAATCATCCTGGGGGTTGATCCCCAATTCCCCGTCGTAGGGGAGGTACATATTCTCCGCGGCCCGGGAAAAAGCCGCTACTTCAGCGGGGGAAAGCCCGATTTTACGGCAAAGATCGTCCAAGGCGCCTTCGGCTTTGAGGAGTTCGTAAAACTTGACCGCCCAGCGGAGGTTATATTGGGCGGAAAGGTTGGTGTAGTAGTTGTTATTCACCAGACAGGTGTATTCGTCCGGGCCGGTTACCTCGTTAATACGGAACGTGCCCTGGAAGTAGTTCCCCGTGTCGAGCCACAGCCGGGCGCACTCAAACACAAGCTCCGCCCCCTGGTCCCTGATAAAGGCGAGGTCCCCGGTGGCAAGGTAATAGGAAATTACCGACCAGGCGATATCGCCGTTGATGTGGTACTGGGCGGTCCCGGCGGGGAAATAACCGGAACATTCCCGGCCCATGATGGTGCGCCAGGGGAAAAGGGCCCCCGCCCCGTGTCCCAGGAGGCGGGCGTTCCGGCGGGCCTCCTCCAGGGTGGCGTACCGGTAGGCGATGAGCCGTCGGGTGATTTCGGGGCTGGTGAGGAGAAAAAAGGGCTCGATATACATCTCCGTATCCCAGAAAAAATGCCCCTCGTACCCTTCACCGCTTAATCCCTTGGCGGCAATGCTGCCGTGGCTGTCCCGTCCCGCCGACTGGACGAGCTGATAGCAGTTATAGGCAGCCGCCCGATCCAGCTCATCGTCCCCGTCAATCTCAAGAAAAGCCCGGTCCCACCAGGCCGAGAGGTAGTCTTTCTGGGCCCTGAATATGGCCGCGGGCTTCCCGGCCAGGGCCTTCCGCAGTTCCTCCCGGGCCGCGTTTTCGCAGTCCCCGTGGCGAAGGGTGTCGGTAAAAATCGAATACTTGTAGAGGGTCAGGGTTTCGTTTTTGCGGATCTCCGCGGCAAGGGTACAAACCGCTCCGTGGCCGTCCCGGAGGGTCTCGATATTTTTCCCGGCGGTCAGGACATGGTCCACGGCGGTACAGAGGCGGAGCTTTGACTTGACCGTTTCACCGGTAACAAAGGACGCGGTTCCCTCGATTTCCACTCTCACCGGAAGGAGCCGCCGGACCGACTCCGCGGCAAGGCGGGGGTCTCCGGGGTTACTGTAATTTTCCACATCCCCCCGGTGGGTCGAGATAAACCGGACCTCTCCCTCAAAATTAGGGGCCTTTACGGAGTATTCGATAAGGAAAAGCGAGGGCTGGGTAAACGAGGCGAGCCGCCGTATGCGGATCTCGGCTTCCTTCCCCCGGGGCGAGCGCCAGCGGACAAACCGCTCGGTATAGCCCTCGGCCATGTTCAGGGTCCGTTCACTGTGCGGCACGGTCCCGCGGAACATACTGAATTCCTCACCGTCCAAGAAAAGCCGGATCCCCTGGGTGTCCGCCGCGTTCAGGATGGTCTGTTTTTCTTCCGTAAGGCCGTAGAGTTTTTCCGCCTGCCTCATTTCGGCAAAATCGTAAAAGCCGTTTATATAGGAACCCCGGATGGTATCAAACCCCTCGGGATATCCCTCCTCAAAATTGGAACGGACGCCGATGTACCCGTTGGCGTTGTGGAACAAGGTTTCGTTCAACAAAAGCGCGGAACCTTCGAGTTCAAGATTTTCAATTTTGTATAGGGTTTTCATATTTTAAAAGGCCTGCCTGACCTATTTAACCGCTCCCGCGGCTACCCCTTTGATAATGTACTTTTGGGCGCAAAGATAAAAAATAATCACCGGGACAATGGTGAGCATAAGGCCCGCCATAGCCATATTCCACTGTATGGTAAACTCCCCAAAAAAAGACGCCGTGGACAGGGGGATGGTCCGGTTTGCCTTGCTGGTCAAAACCAGGGAGGGGAGGAGGTAATCGTTCCAAATCCAGATCACGTCCAGAACCATCACCGTAACGGTAACGGGCTTCAACATGGGAAATACGATCCGCCAAAACACCCCAAAGGTGTTACAGCCGTCGATGGTTGCCGCCTCCTCCAGGGAACGGGGAATGGATTTGACAAAACCGTGGTACAGGAAAACCGCCATGCTGGCCCCAAACCCAAGGTTCATGTAAACCAGGGCCCCCAGGGTATCCGCCATGGGGATTCCCAGGTTCCGCTTGATCCCGCTCATCTCCAACATCAGGGGCATCATCAGGGTCTGGAAGGGGATGAGCATGGTGGCCACAAAAACCATAAAAATTATTTTGCTCAACCGGTTGTTTGACCGCACGAGCATCCACGCGCACATGGAAGTAAAAACCACGATAAAAAAAAGGGACATGCTGGTTACCAGGAACGAGTTAAGAAGGGCGCCGGGAAAATTCATCCGTTCCATGGCGTTGGCGTAATACCGAAAGCTCATCGTAGCAGGCAGGGCCAGAATGTTTTCGTACAATTCCGCCCGGTTTTTAAAGGAATTTACCAGGATGATGTATGCCGGGAAAAGATAGACCAGGCAGAGCAGGAGTACCAGGGGGTTAAGGACGGCCTTTTTCAGCGGCAGGAATTTACCCTCCGGGGAAAGGTTTTTTGTTTTCACAGTTCCACCTCCCTTTTTTTGGTGATCATGACCTGTACCAGGGTGATGGCGGCCACGATGATAAAAAAGAGGATCGCCTTGGCCTGGCCGTATCCGTAATTATTCAGGTTGAAAATTTCCCGGTAGATGTTCATGGCGAATAATTCGGTGGAACTGTAGGGGCCGCCGTTGGTAAGGGAGAGGTTCACGTCGAAGATCTTAAAACAGTTCGACAGGGTGAGGAACAAGCACACCGTAAAGGACTGCATGATCAGGGGGAATTTAATGGACCACAGGGTCCGCCAGAAACCGGCTCCGTCCACATGGGCGGCTTCGATCACCTCTTCGGGGATTGCCTGGATCCCGGTGATATAGATGATCATGATGTACCCCGCCATCTGCCAGGTACTGACCACTATCAGGGCCAGGAGGGCAAATTGGGGGTTGAGGAGCCAGTTAAAAAAAACCGCCCTCAGCCCCGTACTTTCACCGATGGCCCGGAAGGCGTCCCCCAGGATGAATTTCCAGATATACCCCAGGATCAGGCCCCCGATCAAATAGGGGGCAAAAAGCATGGCCCGGGCGGTATTACGGACCTTCAAGTCCGTGGTAACGATCAGGGCAAAGGCCAATCCCAAAGCATTGATGAGCAGTACCGATAGCAGGGTAAAAACGACCGTATGCTCCGCGGAGGCAAGGAAACGTTCGTCGGAAAACAGTTTAACAAAATTACCGAATCCCACAAAAATTTTGGGATTCAACGGGAGGCCGTCCCAGGAAAAAAAGGAATACGCGATACCGATAAAAAAGGGAATCAGCACGACGGTGGCAAAAACAAAGAGGATCGGCGCGGTAAACAAGAAGTACCACAGGGAGGTGTGTTTTTTCATATAGGTTCCTTCAGGGGACTTGTTCGACAACCCGGTTGCCGCCGGACAAGCCCCCCAATTTATTTTTAGCGCCGGCCGTGAAATTGCGGTATTTTTAACGGGAGCCGGGGCTTTCCGAAAAGCGGGTGGCAAGCCGCCCGTAAAAACTTGCCCGGCCGCGGGTCCGCCGATATCCGGGAAATAATGAGCCTCCGATCAGCCGGTAGACCTGCGATCCCGCGTGGTATCTTGAGCGGCGCCTTATTTGAGCCGCAACGGGTATTAAACCGGACTCCCGAATAACTTCCCGGCAATCCCCGGATCTACCGGCCGTTCGCCTTTGCCCAGGCCGTGTCCAGGGCGGCAAGGAATTCAGCTTCGGTCATCTTCGAGGTAAAAAAACGCTGCGCCACGGGGACTAGATGGACGTCCACGATCCCCGCGGGGTAGTAGTTGGTCGCCCAGGGAATGATCTTACCCTCCATGGCGTACCGGGAAACCTCCGCGGACAGGGGGTCCAGGGTAGTGCTGATTACGTCTTTGACCACGGGGATAAACCCGAATTCTTCGGTAAGGTAACGGATCCCCGTGGGGCTGGTGTAAAGCCAGGTCAGGAAATCCTTGGCCAGCTTTTTTTGCCCCCCCGGGGCCTGGGAATTGATCCCCCAAATCGCGGGGACGCTTACCGCAAGTTTATCGTTCCCCAGGAGGGGGAAGGGCATAAGGCCCATCTCAAAATCAGGCTTGTAATCGGCAAACATACCGTAACACCAATTCCCTTGATGAATGGCCGCGGTTTTTCCCGTGGCAAAGTCCCCGCATTCCTTATCGTAGTTTACCTCCAGGGGGTTATAGGAAAAATCCCGGATGGCAACGTAGAACCGGGCAAATTCCTGGAACTCCGGGGTCTCCGCCATCTTTACCTCTCCCCGGGCAAGTTTTTCCATATAGGCCTGCATATCGGGCATCACCGCGAAGGGGGTGTTGAGGATATGGCCGATGAGGAAGTAACTTTCCTGGGAAAGGCCGAATCCGTTAATACCCGCGGCCTTGGCCTGGCTCAGGAGGCCCACAAAGGCGTTATAATCCCGGACCAGGGCGGGATCAACGAGGTTTTTATTGTAGACAATGCCAAAGCCTTCCATGGTGTAGGGTATGCCGACGATCTTCCCGTTTTGTTTTTCCACCAGGCCTTTGGCGATATTCCCGGCAAAGGGCAGATCGCCGAGATTCTCCAGATAGTTCCCCACCTCCGCCGCCTCCGCGCCGGGAACCATGGAAAACAGGGTCGGCCCCTGATCCGTGGCAAGCCGGGTCCTGAGCTGGTGGAAATAATCATCCCCGGTGGTACCCCACACCTCCACCTCTACCCCTGTTTCCGCCTGGTACGCCTTGGCCGCCGCCTCAAGTTGGGTGGTGATCTCCACTTTGGATTGAAAAATGACGATTTTATTTTTTTCTTCCCCATCCTTTTTCACGCAGCCGCAAATACACAGAGAAAGGGCTATTCCGAAAAACAGCGCCGTCCTTCCGTTAACTTTCATAAACACCTCCGATAGAAACATATAAAACGTTTTACTTCACTCTATGCGGTCCCGGAACATGGAACAAGGATTATTTTTGGAATCCTTGTAAAATTACAAGTAATTAATGGCGTTCCGAAACATCAGATTTTGAACGATATCCCTGAATTAAACGGATTTTTACCGATAAAGACCCCCCGGGTACGGCCCGAACAAAAATTTACCATAATATAGAAATAGGGATTGGCCGGTATATGATACCATTCCCCGGTACCCCCTGTTTGTTTGATTACCCCGTACCGGCGAGGCAGATCGGAGGAAGCCGGAATTTCGCATCCCGGGCAAAAGCAACCGGCTTTGCCCTGGACGCCCGTCCAGCCTATTGACGAATCCTGGAATTTTATCATAATATAAAACACGATTATGCTCTTTAAGGAAGTTTTTCATGTATGTTTTGATGGATTTTAAAGGGAAGCAATACAAAGCCGAAAAGGGCGCCCGGTTAAAGGTTGACCGGATAGATGCCGAGCCGGGGGCCGGCCTGGACATAGATTCGGTACTCCTCCATTCGGGGGATACGGTATCCGTCGGGACTCCCTATATAGCGGGCGCTAAGGTTCAGGCGGTGGTGGAAAGCCACGGCAAGGAACGGAAGATCATTGTTTTTAAATACAAACCCAAAAAGGATTACCGGCGCAAACAAGGCCACCGTCAGGGGTATTCGATCATTAAGATTGAGGATATCACCGGGGTCTGAGGGCTGCCGGGGTTTGTCCCGGCGAATGATCGCGGGTTTTTACCGGGGTAGGGATGATAACCGTCGAGATGGTTGTGGATTTTGAGGGGCTCCTCAGATCCTGTACGGTTACGGGGCACGCCAACGCGGGGCCGAAGGGCGCCGATATTGTCTGCGCTGCCGTGTCGATCCTGACAAAGACCGCCCTCAGGACCCTTACGGGGAGGAGGGGAATCATCCTCCGGGTCCCGGGGGGAAACCCTGAACGGGGAACCTTCACGATGGAAACGGATTATACCGGGGAGGGCAGGATTTTTCTTGCCGCCGTAGGGGCTTTCTTGATGGAAGGCTTGGTTTCGGTCTCGGAGGCGTATCCCGATCATTGTACCATGAATATTCATAAGGAACGGAGGAAATAATATGGCCCGAAAAAGAGGCGGCAGCGGCGCGAAAAACGGCAGGGATTCAAATCCCCAATACTTAGGGGTCAAGGCCTCGGGAGATACCCTGGTAAAGGCGGGGACCATTATTGTCCGGCAGCGGGGTACCAAGATCCATCCGGGGCCTAACGTGGGCTGCGGGGGGGATTATACCCTTTTTGCCAAGGTGGCCGGAAAGGTTTCGTTTTCCAGCCGCCGGGGCCGGAAACTGGCCGGGGTTATTCCCGTCACGGCGGAGTAGGCCCTTGCCGGTCCGGACCTTGCCGAGGGCGGTCTTATGACGGCCGCCGTTTCATTCGGGGGTCCGGTGTGGTGCGGGTCCCCGCCGTCTTTTTTTGAATTCCGGCCTTGAAAGAGGCCCCCGGTAAAACGTGGAAAAATTTGCCGATGAAGCCCTTATTGAAGTTGCCTCAGGTTCCGGTGGAAACGGTTGCGTCAGTTTCCGGCGGGAAAAGTATGTCCCCCTGGGGGGGCCTTCCGGGGGAGACGGCGGCCGGGGAGGGGACGTGATCTTCGAGGTCCGCCGCAACCTCCGGACCCTGGCCCACCTGCGGTATAAACAGTCTTTCAAGGCCGAAAACGGCCGTGACGGCGAGGGTTCCCAGCGTTACGGCAGGGACGGGGCCGACGTACACATTCCCGTTCCCCCCGGTACGGTCTTAAAAGACGCCGATACCGGGGAAATTATCCGGGACTTCGACCGGGAGGGGGAGCCGCTGGTGTTCCTCCGGGGGGGGAACGGCGGCTGGGGTAATGTCCACTTTAAGTCATCGGTAAACCGGGCTCCCCGGAAGGCCCTCCCGGGGAAGCGGGGGGAACAGCGGCGGCTCCGGGTGGAACTCCGGGTTTTAGCGGATATCGGCCTTGTGGGCTTTCCCAACGCGGGTAAATCTTCCCTGTTGGACCGTTTTACCAATGCGCGGCCAAAGATCGCCCCCTATCCCTTTACCACCAAAATACCC